>NZ_BMQM01000037.1 GCF_014648115.1 Deinococcus seoulensis | reverse complement strand
CTCAAAACATCTTTGGGTGGTTCCGGCACGCCCATCCATCGGCATTCTTATGACAAATGCTCTAGAGGCGGCCCTGAAGCGTCACGTCTGGGCAGTGCAGATGGCCCGGCCGACGGTGGCGTGAGTGGCCGCGAAGGGTAGAGCAATTTCTCGTCGCTATGCCCCCGGTGGGGGAGACGTGAAATTAGGGGAACGCCCTCTCCCACACACCGTACTGTTGCTCATATGACACACAAGCAGGATCAACAGGATAAGGACATCGGCGCTCAGGCAGGCGTTCCAGTCGGCGTCGGACTGGGCGGCAGAAACTACGCCGAGAATGTAAAAAATGCAGGGCCACGTGGACACGGCTTCGCGGCGGAGCAGGCCAATCACCTCTATGACCGAGTCCGACTCAAGGACGCGAAGGTCGTCGGAGGAGACAATGCCAAGAACGGCCCTGACCGGGCCGTGAATGGCACCTGGATTCAAAGCAAGTATTGCGGCTCCGGGGCGAAGTGCATTCAGGAGTGCTTTGGCGACGATGGCCTCTTTCGGTACTTGAAACCGGACGGTACCCCAATGGATGTAGAGGTGCCGCGCGATATGCATGAGGCTGCCGTGCAGGCCATGCAGGAGCGCATCAAGAATGGCAAGGTACCGGGTGTCACGGACCCCGCCGAGGCCCGCCGCATCGTCCGGAAGGGGCACATCACCTACGCACAGGCGCGGCGCATTGCCAAGGCGGGCAGTATCGAGGGGCTGACATTCGACGCCGTCCGGGGCGTTGAAATTGCAGGAAAAGCGGCAGGCGTGAGCGCGATCATGACGTTTGCCGTGGGTTGCTGGCGTGGTGAGTCTCCAGAAGTGGCCCTGAAGAATGGAGCCCTGTCCGGCATTCAGGTGGGCGGCATCGCGTGGGTGAGTAGCATCGGCGCCGCACAACTGGGACGAACAGGCCTGGAGCGCAGTTTGCGGCCCGCCACGGACGCCTTGGTGGGCAAGCTGGGACCGAAGGTCACCCGCATGCTCGTGAAGGGCGCTGGGAAGAATCTGTCGGGTGCGGCGGCCAGCAGCCACCTTAGCAAGTTGATGCGGGGCAACGCGGTCACGGGAGCTGTAACTGTGGTGGCCATGTCGGCTGGCGACGTGGTGAGATTGTTCCAGGGCCAAGTCTCCCCGGCGCAACTCATCAAGAACGTCACGGTGACGACGGCGAGCGTTGCCGGGGGAACGGGCGGAATGATGGCTGGAGCAGCGATAGGTACGGCGATCTTTCCAGGCGTCGGGACGATTGTGGGCGGGTTCCTGGGAGGCCTACTCGGAGGCAGTGGATCACAGGCTGTCGCTAAGGCAGCCATGGACGTCGTGATCGAAGACGACGCCAAGAAGATGGTGGCCATCCTGGAGCAGGTCCTCGGCGAAGAGGTAGAAACCGCGCTGCTCAGTCAGAAGGAGTGTCAGCAGGTGATTGACGCGCTCCAGAAGCAGGACCTGCCCAAACATCTGCGGGCCATGTACGCCGCGACGAACCGTGAGGAAGTGGCGCGGAAGCTGATCACGCCTCTGATCGACACTCAACTTGCCAAACGCCCGAAAGTGAAGGTGCCGGAAGACACTGCCTTTTTCGCAGCGGCGGCCAAGTTGCTTGAGGAGGCCGCCGCAGAGGAGGAAGGGCATCTTCCGGGGGATGGCGGAAATCCTACCAATTCAGGCCCGAGCGGGATTTTCATTGTTTGATGGAAGAACGTGGAGTGCCGAGCTACTGCACCTGCCAGCTAGAGCTCTCGCTACCCACTAAGTGGGTGACCAGCACGTCAACCGACGCTGGGATCTTCGCCCAGTGGGCGGCGATGTCACGGCCGGGGCGGCGGTTGAAGGCCCAGTCGTGTAATCAGGGTGTGATGGGTGAACCCCAGAAACGCAGCCCCCCGATCTCGACCCCCGAGTCGTTCAGGTAGGTGAGGCTCGGGGGCACCAGCGCAGCGAACGCTTCCGGATCCCGCTCGGCCAGGAAATCGTGGTTCCCGGCAATCACGACCGCGCCGTGCGTGAAGCGCTCCGCCAGTGTGCCCAGCCAGCTCGGCGCGGCGGCATACTCGGCGGGGCGACCCTGGCTGGTCAGGTCGCCGGCCTGGATCAGCAAGTCACCCTCAGGGAGCTTGAGGCGACTGCTGGTGGTGAACAGCTCGCCCTGCTGGCTGTGGGTGTCGCTGATACAGACGATCTTCATGACGCGGCCTCCTGCGGCAATGTTCCTGTGGATGATCCGGAGTTTCCTGGCGGGTGGTGTGGACCGGGTTGGGTCCGCTGATCCGCCTCGATCGACAGGCCTGCCACGTTGTCCCGTCGCCATCATCGGGCACGTCGCCTGGCTCTGCCACCAACATCGCCGCTCCGGCCTGGGATGGTGTTCTGTGAGGAAGCCCGGTCAGGTGCCGCAGAAGGTGCGGTAACAGGCCGTGACCTCCGCGCGGGCCGGTTCGAGGTACGGCGCCTGTTCCGGGGTCTCGTCGTACGGCCGCTGAACAGCCGCCAGGAGCCGCCTGAACGGTCCGAGATCCCCGTGATCGGACGCGGCCGTCAGCGCTTCCTCCACCCGGTGGTTGCGCGGAATGACCGCCGGGTTCACCCGGCGCATGAGGTTGGCCCGTTCGCTCCAGTCTGCGGCCGTATTACCTTCACTTCCCGCCCGTACCCGCCAGCGGGCCAGCCAGGTGTCCGGCGCCTGCGGGTCGGTGAACAGCGCCCGCAGCGGCCCCTCGTTCCCGCCCGCCGCGTCGGCCAGCCGGCGCCACCCGAGCGTGAAATCCACCCGGTGATCGTGCAGCAGGGTCAGCCAGTCCCCGGCGAGCGCGCGGTCAGTCGCGTCGTCCTCGCCGCGCAGGCCCAGTTTCGCCCGCTGGCCGGTCAGCAGCGCGCCCTCGTACCATCCCGGGAAGGCGTCGATCACCCCGGTCGCCTGCCTGGTGGCTTCCGACATGGCCTCCTTGCTGTCCTGTCCGGCGATGAGGGGCAGCAGGGTCTCGGCCAGTCGCGCCAGGTTCCAGCGGGTCACGGGCGGCTGGTTGCGGTAGGCGTAGCGTCCACCGTGATCGATGGAGCTGAACACCGCGTCCGGGTCGTACGCCTCCAGAAACGCGCACGGGCCATAGTCGATCGTCTCTCCGGAAATGGCGACGTTGTCGGTGTTCATCACGCCGTGGATGAATCCGACATTCATCCATCCCGCCACCAGCGTCGCCTGCCGCTGCGCGACCCGGCGCAGCAGACCGAGGTAGCGGTCGTCCGTGCCGACGAGGTCGGGGTCATGCCGGGCGATGGCGTAGTCAGCAAGTTGCCGGACGCGGTCGGTCTCGCGGCGGGCGCTGAAGAATTCGAAGGTGCCGACCCGCAGGTGACTGGCGGCCACGCGAGTCAGGACTGCGCCGGGCAGGGGACGCTCCCGGTAGACGGTCTCGCCGGTGGCAGTCACGGCGAGGGCGCGGGTGGTGGGGAGGCCGAGGGCGTGCATGGCCTCACCGATCAGGACTTCGCGCAGCATGGGTCCGACGGCGGCCTTACCGTCGCCCCGTCTGGAGAAGGGCGTGCGGCCGGACCCTTTGAGCATCAGGTCGCGGCGCGCCCCGGACGGGTCGATGACCTCGCCGAGCAGCAGGGCGCGGCCGTCGCCGAGTTGTGGGGAGAAGCCCCCGAACTGATGGCCGGCGTACGCCTGCGCGAGCGGCTCGGCGCCCTCGGGGACCCGGTTGCCGGCGAAGATCGCGGCGCCGTCAGGGCCATCCAGGCCGTCAGGGTCCAGTCCCAGTTCGAAGGCCAACTCCCGGTTGAAGTACAGGAGATCCGGCGCGGGAACGGCGGCCGGTTGCCAGGGGACGCAGAAGCCGGGCAGGTCCCGCGCGTAGGAGTTGTCGAACTGGAAGGGGGAGGCGGGCATGGCAGACAGTCTGACGCCTCCCTGGAAATCGACTGCATCCTGGCCACAGTTTGCGAGATCTGAGGCAGGCAGTCCTGCTCCTGTCGAGCGGCTCACGCCTGACCTTCTGTTTCACACTGTCCAGTGGTCGGGGAGCAGGACACGCCTGGGAGGATGTGCACGCCTGGCTGGAACGGCGGGTACGTCGGGACTGCGCGGAAGCACACAACGCCTGCGCGGCTGGCGTGCAGTTCCGGTCCGGTCGCCTGACAGTGATCCTGCTCCTGGCAGAACTTGAGGGTACCCAGGAGTGATCCTGGGGGCTGTCGGGGAGAGACGCGCTATAAGGACGAGCGTACACGGCCGTCTTCCTTGTTCACCCGGTGGTCGGCCTCCCATGCATCTGAAGGACGCCGTCACGCGGCCCTGATCACCGGGTCAGGCACGCCAGACCTGTGCGGCTTCGGTGCTGTCTCCGGGGTTTCCGAGCGCACCTGCGGCATCCTGGTGACCGGGTGTCCGGCATGCTGCGGGGAGCAGATCATACGGACTCGTAGAGCTGAGCAGCAGAGCGAGGAGGAGTCGAAGCGGGTTCCGGACGTGGAGTCAGCAATCCGGTGAGGTTCCGGATTGTTGGCGAAACAAACGGAGTCCGTATCAGGTGTCCGGGCGATGGGCCGACCGCGCTGTTCCTGTGCGCGGGTCCAACCGGAACTCAGTACCAGTACATTTCGTTCAAAGAAAACAGGGGGACGCTGCGAAACTGGGGTCGTCAGCAGGACGCTGACAGAGGAGGGCAGGCATGATCCTGGCTGAGGCGCTGATCCGGCGCAAAGAGTTCAAGACCCGCATCGCCGACCTGCAGCGCCGGTTGCAGAGCGTGCTGGTCGTGCAGGAAGGCGACACGCCCTTCGAGAATCCCCAGGAGCTGCTGACCCTCCTGGGCGACATGCTCGGGGAGTACCAGGCGCTGATCGCCGCGATTCACCGCACCAACCTGATCGCCCGCCTCCCTGACGGCCGCAGCCTGACGGAGGCCATCGTCGCCCGCGACATTCTCGACGAGCGCATGGCGATCCTGCGGGGCCTGGCAGACCAGGCGGGGCGGGTCAGTGAGCGCATCGCGCACAGCGAACTGCGGTACGTGCCGCAGGTGGACGTCGCCGAACTGCGGCGCACCGTGGACCGCTGCGCGCAGGAGCGGCGCAGGCTGGACGTGCAGATTCAGGCCACGAACTGGCGCGTGGACCTGGTCGCGGCCAGCGTGCAGTAAGGCGAGTGACGGGTAGGCACGCCGGGCGTGCAGGCAGGGTCGCCTCTGCCCTTCTCAGGGGCACCTTTTTCCGACGAGCGGGGCACGGCGCACACGCACGGCTCACGGCTCACCGGGCACTGTTATGACCAGCCTGCAGACGACGCGCCGAGGGGAGGGACAGGGGTGAAACTCGCCGAATTGAACCGCGCCATCATGGGCGTCGAACGTCGCCTGAAGCGCGATTACCGCCGCGTGAAGGACACCGTGATGGTGGAGACGCACGCCACGCAGGGCCTGAACGGGCCGACCGTGAGGGACCTGGAACGGATGCTCAGACAGTTGCAGAGACTGAAAGTGAACCGGGCGCGGACGCTGGCCGCCCACCCGGAGATGGTGGAGCTGCTGGCACGGCGCCGGGCGCTGCGGATTCAGAGCAAGATGCTCAGGGACCTGCTGTCGAGGGTGTGGGCCACGGTGCCCAGCGCGCCGCCCCGGTTCGATGCGGCGAGCCTGAACAGTGAGGTGTGGCTGCGGATGCAGCGCCGGAAGCGGGAACTGGCGGCGCAGCGCCGCCTGCAGGCAACGCAGGAGCGCAGCCTGAAGGTGGTGCCCCTGCGGCGGCGGCCGACGGTAGAGGTGGGTGCCCTTCAACAGCACGCCGATCAGGTCGCGGCTGAACTGATGGCCGTCGAGACGGAGCTGGAGCGCCTGGGCTGGCAGGCCGATCAACTCACGTGAGCCGCCGCGCACCGGAAGGCCACGTGCCGGAAGAACAAGGAGAGTGGAATCATGCCGAGACCCGGACACACCTGGACCACGTACACGCAGATCGTCCGCTGGATCGCCGGGCACTACGGTCAGGCGCACGACCCGGCGCCCGGAACGCCCGAACAGGACGAGCAGCTCATGACCCGCTTCATGCAGGACCTGGGGGCAGGTCACCTGGACTTCCAGCCGATCACGGACGTCACGGGCGTCAGCTACCGTCACTTCCGGCACCACCTGCGGTACCTGGCCCGCTGGGGCGTCACGCGGCGCACCCTGCTGGCCGGGGGCGCGAACTTCCAGCTGCTGGAAAAACTGAACGTCGAGGAACGGGACGGCCAACTGGAAGGTCTCGCGCTGAGCGGCACACTGCCCACGCAGCGCCGCCAGCTGGCCCAGCACCTCGCAGGGCAGGTGCCCGGCCCTCACGTTCAGGAGACCGGCTGGCTGGCCCCCGACCCGCAGACCCGTCGCACGCCCCGCCTGTACGGCGCGCGGGACATCGCCTGGGTGTACGGGGATCACGAGGTCGAGTTCGCCGAGGGACTGCACCCGGCCGTGGCGCGCAGCCTGATCGCGCAGTACCTGCCGGGTCCTGGCGTGATCGCCGACCCGATGGCCGGGAGCGGGACCGTGGCCGTGACCGCCACCCGGATGGGTCACACCGCGTGGGCCAGTGACCGCTTCCCCGCCCAGCCCTTCATCCGGGAGGTGAACCTCCTCGGCGAGGACCTGGTGGACGTCCTGGAACAGACCCCTCATCCGCACGTGGACCTGATGTTCCTGCACCCGCCCCTGCCGGGCAGTCTCGACCTGATCGCGGACGGGTTCGAGCAGAGCGACGAGGGGTACGCCGCGTGGCTGAACGCCATCCTGGACAGTACCGTCCACGCGCTCCGGGGCGGCGCTCACCTCGTACTGATCCTGCCGCTGGGCATCCCGACGGCGCTGCTGCTGCGGATCGAGACGCAACTGCTCGCCAGTCTGAAGGTCAACTTTGAGCTGGAACGCCCCACCCTGGCAGCCCGGCATCTGGCCGTGGCCCGCAGCGGCCGGGAAGGCTGGCACCTGCTCGTCGCCCGGAACCCCGAGTTGCCCGAGGAGGTGAGCGCGTGAACCTGAGCGTCAGCGGCGTCACCGATCTGCCCGACCTGGGAGAGCCTGCGCAGGGCAAGAACGTGGCGGTCATCAGTCTGCGCGACCCGGGCGACCCACTGCCAGAGGCGCTGGACGGCCACGCCGGTCCGCTCCTGACACTGGCCTTCCACGACACGGACGGGGATGATCTCGACGTGCCGCCCGGGGCGTGGCACCTGACGCAGGTTCAACGTTTCCTGGAACGGGAGGCCCGCGGCCACGACCTGCACGTGCACTGTTTCGCAGGGATCAGCCGAAGTCCGGCCGTGGCGAGCTTCGCGCTGGCCGTCGTCCAGCCCGACCTGAGCGACGAGGAGATCGTCGCGGCAGTCCTGGCCGCGCGGCCGCAGGCGCACCCGAACCCGTACCTGCTGGCCCTGGCCGACGATCACCTCGGGCGTGACCTGTGCCGGGCGTGGATCCAGGCGACCGAACGGTACTGAACGGCGACCTGACCGCTCAAGAGGCGCGGCCCCGACGGCATGGGGCCGCGCCTCTCGCAGCTTGCTCCTGGCCGCACGTCCGGTCCTCCCGGAGGCGGGCGTCCAGCAGGGCGCGGAGGTGGCCGATCTGCCGCACGGTGGGTTGCAGGTGCCGCGCCCGCAGCACATCGGTCTTCTGCTGTTCGGGCGTGAGGGGCCCCGCCCCGCCTGCCACCGGCGCGGGGAGGTCCAGCAGGTGGCCGTAGGCGCGGTTCCAGGCGTCCCGCAGGTCCGCGTCGGTCTCCTCATCCATGGTCGTCACCCACGGCAACTGGCGGAACCCGGTCTCATCGAAGAAGGCCAGTCGCAGGACCCTCACCAGGTCATCCAGCGTGGCCGGGTACCCCAGTCGCCGGGTCCGTCCGTCAGGCTGACTCCACTCAGTCACGAAGCCCTGGCGGTCGAGCAGGTACGCGGCGCGCAGGTGATGTCGCGGCGCGCCCAGGAAAAGGGCGCCGCTCTCCGGCAGGGTCCACCACCGCTGCGCCCGCACCCAGGGAGCCTGCGTGGCGATCAGGGACGCGCCCAGCACGGACCATTCGAAGTCCACCCACCCGGCGAGGCGGGGCGGGTCGGTGGGCAGGTGAAGCCAGGTCGCGCCGGTGAACACGGTCACTTCCGCCCGGTGGACTTGCCGCTCGCCCCGCGCAACGCGGCGTTCCAGCTCGCCCAGTTCCTCGAGCTCGGCGGCCACCCGGACGCCGCGTGCCTGGGCGCGCAGCAGGTGGCGGCGGCTGCGGGTGAGCGTGTCGAGCGCCCGACCGACGTCACCGGTATCGAGGTACCCGGCCAGTTCACGCTGGGCGCGGGCCGCCAGCAGGGAGAGCCGCTCCTGCACGACGGCTGGATGCTCGGTGGGTACGTCCCAGGCCGCGCCGGTCAGCAGCGGCACCGTGAACGTCACCGGCTCCGCCTGCGCCTCTCCCTGCAGGTCCGTCCAGGTCAGGAGGAACCCGACAGACTGACCCCCGCTGACCCGCACGCGGCACACCAGCCGCAGGGACTGCCCGGCCCGCAGGGGAGGCAGGCGGAGGTCGTACCCGCTGCGGGGCAGGTCATTCAGGACATCGAGCACCTCCAGGCCGTCGGCGCGCAGTGTGGCGTGGCGGGCGACCGTGCGTTGCAGATGCGCCAGTTCCGTCTGAAACAGGGCGGGGAGGCCGTCGCTGCGTTCAGCGTGATGGAAGTGGCCGTCACCGGCACCAGCGAGCCGTTCGAGGAGGCGCTCGTTGTACCGCAGGCCGGTCCCGACCACGCTGGTACTGACGCCCTGCGTGAGGGCGTGCGCCAGGTCGGCGGCCAGGACGGCCGGGCGGTGCTCACCCACGTTGGGCCGGCCGTCGGTGAGCAGCAGGACGCTGGGCAGCCGGTTGGGGTGGCGCGCGCCGAGCAGCAGTCCCGCCCCGAGCTGCCAGCCGGCGTGCAGGGCAGTACCGCCGGTGGCGCGCAGTCTACTCAGGTGCGCCTGCAGGGCCCGGCCGTCCCCGACCGGCTGCAGGGGCGCGTGCAGGACGGGGCCGCCCGAGAACGTGGCGAGCGTGACGCGGTCATCCGGGCCGAGCCGGGTCAGAAGTCCATTGGCGGCGGCGCGGGCCATCTCCAGCGGAAGGCCCCCCATGCTGCCGCTGGTGTCGATGACCAGGGCGAGGTCCAGGGGCGCCGGGCCAGGCGTGGCGGCGGGCGTCACCGTGATCAGGAAGTCCGTGACCGTGGGCGTGGCCGGGACGGGGCGGGCGGGCGTGACCTCGAAGGTGATGTTCATGGGCCGAGTGTCGACCCGGCCAACGGGTTTCTCTGAAAGAAACAGAGGTGATCACGGCTGCTGATAGGGTCATACCGCAGTGCGGAAAGCGGTCTGCCGGGCCTCTGTTCAGGTCCCCGTTGCCGAGCGGACAACGATCTTGCTCGCGATGGAAGCCGCGAAGTCGGGATTGCCCCTCTGCCAACCGGCGTAAGCCTGCTTGATGACCGGACGAATCCAGGCCGGGTCATTCCCTTCGCGGAGGGTCACGGTCCACACGCGGCCGCTCCGGGCTGACCACTCGGTCCCCACCATGTCGATGGCGCTGCACTCGAACCCGAAGTTGATGATCCGGCGCAACTGATATTCCAGCTGTTCCGGCTGATCCGTGAAGGCCGCACCGGCGCTGACGCCGACCTGCGCGGCGCTCCGGCAAGGCGTCTCCCGGAGAAGGAAATTCATGGTCCGGGTGCCTTTCAGGCGGTTGCATTTCCGGCAGAGGGTCTGGAGGTTCTCCAGGGCGTGCGCACCACCGACGTACCGGGCCTGAATATGATCGACCTGCAACCCCTTCGTGGCGCCGCAGCACAGGCACTTCCGGTCCCGCTTCTTCACCGCCTGCTTCACTGTCTGCGGGGCTTCGGGCAGGTCGAACGTTTCCGGGACCGTGGCGAGGTCCGGCGCGCTGACCGGCGTGTCCACGTTGATCAGGCGGTTGACGCTCTGATCGTACTGACGTTTGAACTGATCGTAGTTGCGGTACAGGGTGACCCACAGGCGGTCCTCACGCACGTATTCTTCGCGCAGTACCCGGTCCTCCGCCACGCGGGACAGCTCCTGGGTGAACGCGAACGTCCGTGCCAGCGCATCGATGTCATGCTGGTCGCGGGCGTCAAACGGACTGAAGCGGGGCCACTGATCGTTCTGGGCCCGGTGACGGACCACCGACAGGACGTCCTGCTCGAGCCGGGTGAGGCGCTCACCCGCACCGAAGTGCCGTCCAGCCCACGCCGCGATCTGAGCAGCTGCGCCGTCCGGCAGCTGAACATCGTCGAAGTCGCCGAGGACCTCCTCAGTCAGCGCCTGGAACAGGGCGTGGTACCCGGCCTCGTCACGGTCATAGACCGGCACGAGCTGACGCACTGTTTCAACGTCATCCGCCGGGGGCTCAGCCGCGCCGTCTGCCGTCCGCATCTCACCGCCGGCCACACCCTCAACAGCCGCGTCGTAGCTCACCGCATACCAGCCCAGCGGCAGCAGACTGATGAACGGCGTCACGTCACCGACGCCGGGATCGAGATCACGGGCGAGACGTTCGACCAGTTCGATGCTGATCGTCTGGATGGGCAGGCGGGTACTTCCGGCGGTCTCTTCTTCGTCGGTCGGTCCGGCGATCAGGTCATCCCACCGGGCCCAGTTGACGTGCTGTTTCCACTCGTCAATGAACGCCACGATGTACGCCTCGGCCGTCCCCCCGAACCGTGGACCGCGCAAGGCCCGGCCGATCATCTGGGTGAGGAGAATGCGGCTGGTCGTCTGGCGGGTCAGGAAGACGGTCTGCACGCCCGGCACGTCGGTGCCCTCGGTCAGCATCCGGATGTTCACCAGGACGTCCAGCTCCCCACGCCGGAACTGCGACAGAGTCGCCTCGTTCTCATCGCTGCTGCGGCCGTTCCGGGCGTCCGGAGAACCGAGGTCTGCGTCCCGGTGCGTGAAGATCGCCCCGGCCCGCACGCCCCGCTCCCGGAGCAGTTCCACCAGCGCCGTGCACTGGTACCAGCGGTCCGCGAAGATGATCGTCTGCCCATACCTCTCCCGGTGCTGCACGTACGTGTCGGCGATCAGCGCGTTGCGCTGGCGGTTGCGGGCCAGGTGTTCGATCACGTTCTCGGGAATATCCCGGTACGACCCCAGCCACTGCTGGTAGGACTCCTCGGGAAAGTCGACCTGCACGCTGGTCCCGGGTTCCTCCACGCGGGGCCGCGCCAGCACGCCGGTGGCCATCAACTCCTGCGGACTGACCTGATACAGCAGGCCCTGCGGGAACAGTTTCGCCAGTTGACCCTGGCGGCGCTCGTCGGTGTACGTGGGCGTGGCCGTCAGGCCCAGCAGATGCAGCTCCGGGACAGCGGCGCGCAGCGCCTCGATCAGCCGGCGGAAACTCGGGGCCGGCGCGTGATGGCACTCGTCGAACACCACGGTCAGGCCACTGCTCGCCGCGGCCTTGAGAAACCCCTTGAGACCCGCGTGCGCCTGCGTCCCCATCGCCCGCGCGAGGGTCTGCAGGGTCATGATGACGATGTCGTCGGTGCGTTTGATCTCCGTGACTTTCCCGTGCCCGATCGTGCCCGAGACCGTCCGGACGGTGATGGACGAACGGCTGCCGCCCACATGACCGAGTTCGTACCGACCGTCCGCACCTCGCCCGAATCCCTCGAACGCCTGGTCGAGCAGATGGTGGGTGTGGGCCAGCCACAGAACCCGGTGCCCCTGGGTGAGCGGCCCGGTGGTCAGGTACCGCGTCGCCGTGAAGGTCTTGCCACCACCGGTCGGGAGGACCAGGACGCCGCCCTTCACGCCAGCTGGTCGCCGCTGCCAGGCGTGGAGGGCGGCCAGGGCGCGGTCCTGATGCCCGGCCGGGGTTTTGGTGGATGGGTAGGCGCGGACGTCCTGCAGGGCGTACGTCGCCAGTCCCCGGCGGATTGCGGCAGTCATGCTGGAGTATCGGTCATATCCGGGCGCCGTGCAGGCGCAGATGCGCCGGCGCCGCGAGGGTGGCATGTCCAGGGCAGGGAAGTGGAACCGGCCGAATGCGGGTCTGATGTTCGTGTGTGAGGCGTGCGGTCATGTGGGTACTCCGACGGGGTAGCGAGCGTGCATGTCGGTTTGAGAACGATGCTCGTCCGGTAGAACTGGATGAGTACGGGTGCCTTAGCAGGAGCGCAGACCCGCAAGCTGGGTCTGCTGGGCGAGATGTGTCGGATGGTGAGGTCAAAGCCGCTCCCCTTTCGAGGTACGCGGAGTTGCGATGGAATCCAGACACAAACCGTGACTTTCGTCATAGGTCGTTCATCCGACCGGCACATCAGGGAAGGCACGAGGGTTGGAATGGAAATTTCCAGTCACGACTAGGGCATTTCACAAACAGATTGAGGATATTGCGTGTTTTGCGGCTTTTGCGGTATTTTTGAGCTTGAGGTGGAAGATGACCGCTCAACATGAACCGCGCGGCCTCCTGACCGTCCCGGAAGCAGCCCGACTGCTCCACGTGAGTGACGACACCGTCCGGCGACAGATTCGTGAAGGTGACCTGGGGGCCGTGCAGATCGGCACGACGCCCACCGGACGTCCCCGCTACCGTATTCCCACAGCTGTCGTCGAAGAGCGGCTGGGCCGCAGTACGCTTCCGGCGCCGTCCGCGGCAGAGCGACTACAGGCCGCGTTCGCCGTCCTGACCGAAGACCAGCAGGAGGCCCTGCTCACGCAGGCGGTCTCCTGGGCCAGGGCACAGACGCCGGGTGTGGTTGTCGGAGAACGACTGCCCGAGCCGACGTCCGAGGACATCGCCCGGCGCTTTCCAGGGCTGGCATCTCGGATGACGCGGACCGACTGAGTGCACCGCGTTCCACGCCTCATCCCCGACACCAACGTGCTGCTCAGTGGCCTGACCAGCCGGGCTGGCCCTGCACGCGACCTGTTTCTGGCCGCCCAGCGGTTCGAGGTCCTCTTCGTGCTGTCCGACGAGCATTTCGCAGAGATGCAGCGCGTACTCACGTGCCCTGCGGTGCTGGCGTTAGGTGGCGGCATCTCCGCGGCAGACGCGTTCGGTCTGGCCACGGAACTCTACCGGGTCGTGCAGGTGGTCAGTCCACTCCAACGGTATGACTGACCTTCGTGCCCGGACCCGAAGGACTGGTATCTGCTCGACCTCCTGATGACGTCTGAAGCGGACGCCATCGTCTCGAAGGACGCCCACCTGCGCCAGATGCGCACGAAGCTGGGTGTGCCCGTGTACGAGCCTATGGAACTGATCCGGCTGGGCCTGCTGGGGTCAGGTGAGAGTGGGGACGGCCGTGTCCGCTAGAACCGGGGCGCAACGGGCCTGACTGTCACGTGCCGAGTACGTCGTCAGGTCTGACGTCGGTTCTCTGCTCCTTTGAGGTGACTGCGGATCCCCCGGCCCGCCATCGGTTCATCCCGGAACCACGGCATGACGTGAAAGTGGGCATGCATCACGTGCTGGCCTCCCACGACCCCCACGTTCCACCCGGCGTTGTAGCCGTCAGGGGCGAGGACGGCCTCCAGATGCGCTCTGGCCTGCAGGAGGAGATCCTGGGTGGCAGCCCATTCCTGTGGCGTGAGATCGAACACCGTGAGCCGGTGGGCTTTCGGGACGATGATCCCGGCTCCTTCCAGGGCGCCCGTCTCACTGGGTTTGATGCTCAGGAGGCAGTGGTCGTTTTCCAGGACGAACGCGTCCCGGCGAAGCTCAGCAGGATCGCAGTAGGGGCAGGCGTGGTCGTCGCGCATTCACGGTCCAGGATAAGTGACGTTCCACGCCCTCACCTGTTGACGACTGTTATCCGCGGGGATAACATGGGTACAACGAGTACCCAAGCGCCCTGAAAGGGGAGAGGCTAGGGTCTTTTTTTATGCCCGCGACGACCACGCCGTCACCGCTTGCTACCCTGGTCCCCACTGATGAAGCCGGTCTACGCCAAGACACCTCTGACCATCCCCCAGCAGGTCGAGCATCTCCAGGAGCGCGGACTTCACATCCCCGACACCGCGCGCGCCCAGCTGGTCCTGCGGCGGGTCGGACTCTACCGGCTCAAGGGCTTCCTGCTGCCCTACAAGACCCCAGCCGGATACGTGCCGGGCACGAGCTTCGCCGACGCGGAACGCCTCATGAAGCTCGACGAGGCCCTCCGTCTGCATGTCCTCGGGGCCATGCAGACGGTCGAGGTCGGTGTCCGGCAGGCCATCGTCCAGTGGATGCTCGAACGCCACGGCCTGCGCTGGTACGCCGACCCGGTCCACTTCCACGAGCCGAACGGGTACTTCGATCACACCGAGTTCCTGAGCAAGGTCACCGAGGAATTCAGCCGCATGCCGGAGCTGTTCGTGGGGCACTACCGGGAACGGTACGACCTGGACGTCCCGCCGCCGATCTGGATGATCGCCGAAACCATGTCCCTGGGCGGCTGGTCCAAACTCTTCGCGGCGCTGCGTTCACAGGAGGACCGGGACGGAATCGCGGACCTGCTGGGCGTCCGCGCCAGCACGTTCACGTCCTGGCTGCACGCCCTGACGGTCGTGCGGAACGTCTGCGCGCACCAGTCGCGCCTGTACGACCGGGTGTTCGCGACGATGGGCGTCGCGGACAACAAGCGGGTCCGGCGCAAACTGCTGGAGCAGTCGTTCGATCCCCGGGATACGGAGGCGCGCCGCCTCGCGCCGCGGCTGTACGCGCTTCACCGGCTGACGCAGGCGCTCGATCCGGGGTGCGCCTGGACGGCCGACCTGATGGGTGTCGTGGCCGGGTACAGCGCAGCGGAAGTCGTCCGGCTGGGGTTCCGGCCAGGCTGGGACGCCCAGCCCGAATGGACGACGGTCGGGACTGGCTCCTGACGGACAGAGGGCCGGGTCCCTGAAGCGGGGGGGCACCAGGAACGCCAGGAAACCCCCATCTGCCCCGGTCACGCTTCGCACCCTGCTGCTCGACAGGACTTTCACCGCGAAGGCAGTCATGCCGGTAACATGTGTCTCAGACAGTATTTTTTGGTATCTCCATAGAATTGCCGTGAAGGACCGTCAAAATGCTGGCGAGGGGTGTAGGAGGCTCAAAATAGAATCAGAGCTTTCACACTAATCAAGCTTAGTGTGAAAAAAGCCACTGCTGGATATTTAGAAAGCTCACGGCGCCTTGGACTCTTCAAGCCCATCTTTCAATGACACGTTGATGGATGAGTCATTCCGTTCGCGGCAGCGAAGGCCTACAGGTACACGCAGCGTTCCCTCATCAGGTATCCGTTTGTTCACTGCGACCGGCGGCATACGTTCGTTTGAACATTCAGTCAGAAGCCACTGTGGGCGAGGCCATATACCTATGGCCGCCACAGGTGAACCCGGCGCCCGGTCAGCCATGCGGCCATCCTGAGCAACATGGCGTGCCTGCTTCTCGGCGCCGTGCGTTAGCTATCACGCCTGGAAGCAGCACATGCTGACCGGCAAGACTTCTCCACTGCAAGAGAATTGACTACTCGGTCAGTATTGATATCCAGAGGCTTTATGAGAACTGCTCATTAAATATCTGGATGAACAGAACAAAGAAAACGCTGGATTGAGACGGTTCGGATGGTCCCAATATCTCTCCGCCCATCCCATCTACCTCATTATTCCTACTGAGACAGCATTTTTCCGCCGTGCTCACCGAATATTTATCTCTTCTTCATGCCTATTTCTCATATTCAGTGACTCCCAGGGTGAGGCCGACACCACCCACCCCAGGCCACCACTCCTGAGCATGCGCACAGGCCCAGGGCACTCCCCTTCCCCGGCCAGGCCCCTGACCTGGACGTGCGCAGCTTCAGGTGTGCACTCGACACCGAGGACCTCAGGGACGAGCGCCGTGCGCCTGCTTAAGACGACGGCTTGCCTGCCGCATCAGCAAGCGACTGAATGCCGGGTACTGCTCTCAGAGTGAGTTGAGGTCTCTGTTCAACACTGTCCACATTCTGCTGAGCAGCCCAACCCTTGCTGCAAGGATCAGACCGCCCCCTCATGGCGTGCTTCATCGTGCGGTCCCGTCCGCTGCCCTAACCTGCCCGCCCGGAACTCATGATGATCGGGGACTTCTGCTCCGGTCGTCCGCTCTTCCGCATCCGGCCGCCCGTCAACCGGAGTAACCCGGCCGGTGGGCTCGCCCAGCCGCGCAGGTCCGGTCGCCAACTCCGCCTGCAGGAGAGCCAACTGCTCCAGGTTTGCCTGATCATGCCGGTTCACACGGTCAGCATGACACCGCCCCACGCAGACCAATGCCGCAGATGAGCACACCGGCCGGGTTCGGCAGGTCCTGCTCAGCTCATGGTTGCGACTGGAGTCCCCAGAGCCGGGCCAGCACGGCCACGCTCTCCTGTTGCCGCCGCTGGAGCACCTGCGGCGTCCAAGTCGCCACGTGGCCTAACCCCGAAGCTTGGACAGTACGCAATCGAGACTCAGCTCAGGCGAGTGGGAATCTGCACTTTACTCCGTCCAATTTTCTGGCAGGGGCAACTCACGTCGCCTAAAAATGAGAACAGGATTTCTCAAACGCAAGGCAGATTGATGAGGAGGGAGGCGGCGACATCCATAAATCGCGAAGATCTCTCTTGCATTCTTGGCCGCATGTTGTCATTTGGAATCTGAAATCCCGACGTGAGTTGCCCCTGAGTTTTCTGCCAGCAGACCATACAGATCGGCGTCTTTGTGGTAGGCTTAGCGTCTACCCCTTGTAGTTCTCAACTGCTGCGTCAAATGCTCTCTCACAGGCGCGGTTACAACTCTCCTCAGCTTCTCGGATCGTTTCATCCCGTCGCCGCGCCGCTTCGGCCCGGATCATTGAAGCGGCCAGTTGGAGGTCGCGCAGCGCATCGAGGTAGGCGGCCTCGATCTCGTCCCGGACGGCCCGCTCACACCGGAGTTCCGTGTGGGGGCAACCCTGGCGGGTGAGGGCACGCACCGTCCCGCCCGGTCCCATGCGGCGCTCCGCCACCCTGACGTAGAGCCGGGCCTCCGCGGGGTGTTCGAACGAACGACCAAAGGTGACGGGCCCGTCCCGCCGGGCTCCACCCGGCTGCCCGACGTCCGCCCGCTCGCGCGTCCGCCGTTCCTCCCGCTCCCGCTGCAACCGGTCTGCGGCCTGCCGCTCCCGTTCTGCCCGGGCTGCCTCCCTGCGCCGCTGCTCCTCCTCGGCCCTGCGGCGCTGCGCCGCCTGGCGCCGCCGTTCGGTCTCGGCGAGGTACAGGGCACGGCAGTGGGCGGCAAGGTCGTCGAAGATGGTCCTGGAGTCGGATCGGCTCGGCACCGTCGAGCCAGGGCGGTCCAGGAGTGCTTCGAACCAGTCCGTCAGCTCCTGCTCGGGCAGGCGGATCCCCATGTTCGAGGCGTTCAGGGAACGCACCTCGCCCAGCAGTTTCCCGTATGCTCCTGCGGCCTGCACAGCGTGGCGGATTCCCCGGTCGAGCAACGGATCCTGGAACCACCGTCGGCGTTCAGGGAGTCCCATCGTCCGGAAGATCAGATCCTGGGGGTACTGCGGTCCTGTTCTCCCGCGTCCCTGTCCGGATCCGCCTGCCGTACGGCTGCCGGCGTCACCGGCGGTCCGGGAGGCGGCCCCTGTCGTCGGCCGTCCCTGGGCAGACCCGGCAGGGGCCGCCGCCCGGTCGAGCCCGATGCCGATCCGGAGGAGGGTGATGTCGAACCTCCCGGGCATCTGGGGATCCAGGTCATGGAGCACCAGCCGGTGGTCCCGACACATCTGGACGAGCACGCCGACGCATTTCTCCTTTTCGCCGGTGGCCTGTGTGGAGACCCCGAGGAGGAAGACCTTCCGGGCCTTCTCCACTGCACGTTCACGTTCCTGCATACCCATCAGGGTGTTCCTCCCACTCGTCTGGTCATCTCTGTCGCCCGGATGGTCGGTGCCGGATCGGACGCTGCGCCGGGCTGACTGCTACCACTCACGCCTCGGGCCCCTGGAACCAGATCCCGCCCAGGAATTCGACCTGTGGCCGGGCGAAGGTGAGGTGGAGGTCGTCCAGTCGGCCCTGCACGATATCCTGCGCCCGCTCCACGTCCGCCTGCAGATCTGCGCCGCGTGGGGATCCGGGCGTGCCGGCCTGCAGGGCGTTGAGCTCCAGCAGCGCTTCCCAGTCCCGCAGCACCGTGGGCGCAGGACCGAGTCGGACGCCCACGAGTGTCCCCCGTTCCCCGGCGGGCCGCGCCGTCACCCGGTCGAAGACCCGGTAGACCAGCAGGGGCGGCTGTGGCCGGCGGACCGTGAGGACCGTGACGCTGGCCTCCAGGCCCCGCGCCTGCCCGAGGGCGGCGTCCAGCACCTTATGTCCGACGCCGACCACCCGGCTGAGGTCTTCACCGGCGAGGGACCGGTCGAACGTCAGGCCCCGGTAGCTGCGCAGCACGCCGATCTCCCCCGCCCAGGCCTCCGGGGTCTTGAAGGTCAGTCCGTCGTCGTGCCGTACCTGTCGTCGGTTCAGGTTCAGGGCGTTGCGCAGAAAGGGTTCGAGGTCGGGCAGGTCGACCCGGGGGATCTGTCGACTCACCTCCTGGTAGTCGAACCGCGCGCTGTGGCCCACGAGGTCCCGCACGACGTCGACCACATCCCGCCCCCCGAAGTGCCCCGTCCCGGCATCGAACCAGGCGCCGAGGGCGTCCCGGGGGATGGACTGGGCGCCCGTGAACAGATCCCGGAAGAGGGACGGCGAGGTCATGCCGAGCACCATCTGGAGCAGGTCCTCAGGTTCGTCCATCACTTCGCCAAAGGCCTGCATCACCCGCCCCAGCTTCTCGGTGAGCCGGTCCCAGATCAGCGCCTCCACGGTGTCCTCGTTCCGCAGGGTCAGGACGTCCACCTGCCGGGTCTGCCCGTAACGGTTGAGCCGTCCGACCCGCTGGTGCAGCCGCATGGGGTTCCAGGGCAGGTCGACGTGGACGAGCGTGTGGCACACGCCCTGCAGGTCGATCCCCTCACCGGCCGCCTCCGTCGCCACCAGGAAACGCACCTCACCGCGGTTGAACCGTGCGGAGGCCTCCTGGCGCGTCAGGGTCAGCGTCCGGCCGGACACCTCGATGCGGCCGTCCCCGTTGATGAACGCCACGCTGTGCTCGCCGTACCGCCGCCCCAGCTCGCCCATCAGTGCCGCCTGGGTCGCCTTGTACTCCGTAAAGAACAGGACCGAGCGGCCCTCGAACCGGCTGGTCACGGCCGCGAGGATGGCCTGCAGCTTGGTCTCCTCCTCCACGCGGTCGGCGGCGGCGACCAGTTCCTCGAGGCGTTCGAGTTCGTGCTCCATCAGCCGGACCCAGCTGGCCCACTCGCCCACCTCCTCGTCGAGCGCGTTGACGGCCTCCGTCTCCGCCTGCCCCTCCAGGGCCCGGTACTGCTCGGTCCAGCGGCGCGAGCCGCGGGCGGCGCTGGTCGCCGCGCGCAGTCGTGCCAGCCGCCCGTGCAGCGCGCGGCGCACCGCCGCCACCGAACTCGACGCCAGCTTCTGGAGGGCGATCAGCACCAGCGTGACCGCCTGACTGCCCTGCGTGTCACCGAGGGTCGATGCGTAGGCCTGGCCGCTCGCGACGAACTCCGTGAGCATGCGGTAGAAGTCGGCCTCCGCCGGAGAGTAGCGGTAGGTCTCCGCCTGGACCCTCGGGGGGTGGAAGAGCCGGCGGCCCTGCAGGTCCGTGACGTTCTGTTTGTTGTTGCGGATGACCACGCGGGACAGCTGGGGCAGCTGCTCGGCCAGCGGCTTCCGGGCGTCGAACAGGTCCGGGCGGAGCAGTTCGAGCAGGGAGACGAAGCCCCGGTCCTTGCCCCGGTGCGGGGTCGCCGTGAACAGGACCAGCCCACCGATCCGACCGGCCTGCATGAGGCGGTCGACCAGCCGGTAGCCCAGGGTGGCCCCGGCCTGGTCGTCCACGTTGAGGTGGTGGGCCTCGTCCACGATCACCAGGTCCCAGGGGTCCGCGGCGAGGAGCCGTCCATGCCGTCCGTCGTGGTCCTCACGGATGGTCTGAAGGGAGACGACGACCTGATGGTGGCCGTTCCAGTAGTCCGCTCGGGCGTGATCCAGGTCCGGGTGATAGCGGGACACCCGGATGTCGAACATCCGCCGCAGCCGTTCCTGCCACTGCTCCACCAGTCCGGCCGGGCAGATGATCAGGAAGCGCCGGACCTGCCGGCGACTCAGGAGCGGCCAGAGGATCAGACCCGCCTCGACCGTCTTGCCCAGGCCGACGTCGTCCGCGACCAGCCAGCGGGGCGGCCACTCCCGCAGCACCTGGCGACACACCCACAGCTGGTGGGGCAGCAGCGCGATGCGCGACCGCGCGAACACGCCCCACGTGTCGTTGATGGAGGTGATGAGTTCCGCCTGAAGCCGCGTCAGGACGTCCAGGGGAAGTTGCACGTCACCGCGGCTGGCGACCTGCGCCGGGGCGGGTTGCGCGCGGAGTTCCGCCGAGAGGACCTCCTCGAGCCCGTGACCGAACCGGACGATGGTGGTGTCCCCGAGGTCCAGCTCGACCTGCCCACGGCCGTGGGCAGCGTGTATGACATGTTCACCACGGGCCAGCGGGGTCATCCGAGGTGGACCCGGCGGCCGTCTGCCAGAGTCACCCAACCCGATTCGTCGTCCTCCGCCACGATGCGGGACTGCTCGACCCGCAGGACGCCGCCCAGCAGTTCGCGCTGCAGCGCTGCGGCCTCGCGGTCGTCGGTCTCATCTGCCCCGGCCAGGATCAGCAGTGGGAGGTCGTAGTCGCCGAGGAAGGTGGCGCGCTCCGGTCCGAGTTCACCGACGAGGTACTCGTGGATGCTGCGCGCGGCGTCCCCGTGGCCCTTCGGGAGGCGGGTCCCACTGAGCGCCTCGACCAGCGCGCGGACCCGCTGTCCGGGCACGTAGGCGAGCGGGGCCAGTGCCGGGTTGGTGAGCACCCGCTGCCGCAGCAGTTCCCGGACCACGAAGACGCCACCGATGCCGAGCGCCTCTTGCAGGGGCGGCGCATCGAGATCCGTTCCCTGCAGCAGCGGATTGGTGCGCGGTGCGAGGAGCTGGTCGTACGTCACCTGCGGGAACTTGTCGGCCTCCAGCAGGGTGAGCGCGTACTCGCGCAGCCAGCGGGACACCTGGCGGATCGCGACGAACTGCCTCATCCAGTGGTAGTAGCGGAACCGGTCCACCGCGCCGGCGAGGAAGCCGTGGACGATGCCCATCCACATGTCATCTCCCGCGTCCGGGTTGCTGAATACGTCGAGCCAGCCCTGCCGCTCGCACATGGCGAGGAAGGTCGCGTGCTGCGCCCGGCCACGTCCCAGTGTCTGCAAGGAACCCAGGATCAGCAGGGACGTCCAGCGGCGCCGCAGGTCCCGGTCATCCTCGTCGAACTCCGGTTCGGTGACGAACGGGAGACCGTCCGGGTACACCGACTCGTCGTACCGGGCGACATACCGCCCGCGTTCGGCCGACCACCACGCATGGATCCGTTCCAGTGCTCCGGCAGTATCCACCGGCTCACCCTGGTCTCCACCGAAGTCACGGAACAGGTCGTCGATGGTGTGTCCCCCTGCGACTGTCGCCTCGGGCGGCGTGCCGAGCACCGCGTCCAAATACTGCCGTTCCTGGTCAATCAGGGCGTCCAGCAGCGGATTTTGGCTCAGTGCCGGGAGGTCGAGCCATGTCCCTGCTCGCTGCTGCTCGAGACTCTCGCGGACCGGGTCGCGAAGGGGAAGGGTCATCAGGTAATCCAGGGCCGCGCCCTGGCGGGCGTCCGGAGCGGAGAGCAGCCAGTTCAGGGTCTCCTCGGCGCGCTGACGGGGCTGACCGCGAAGACGGCGGAACAGCGAGACGCCGGACTCGTCGTAACTGTCGTCCAGCAGCACGTGGTGCGGGGCGATCAGGGCCCGGAGCGCCTCGTCCGACCCTGCCTCCGCCCGGTGGGTGAGAAGGGCGCGCGCCTCGCGGTACTCGCCGTCGGCGCTCAGGAAGGTCAGGGACGCGAGCCACTCGCGGCCCGCGTCGGCCTCCCGCAGTTCGGATATGACGTCACCCCGGAGGGCGGCCTCCACCCGCCCGGCCACGGCCGGGGTGACCCGTCCGTCGGGCAGCAGGGTACGGAAGGCGTCGATCAGCGTCACCCGCGCGCCACTGGCGGGGAAGTCGAGCCGGTCGAGGATGGCGCGGACCTCGCCGGAGACGATGCTGCCTGGGGGGAACGCACGCTGGAATTCAGGCCAGGCCGCCACATGGCCGAACACCGCTGACGCCCCCAGATGACGGTCGACGGGTCGGAGGTTCTGCCGCACCTCCACCAGTGCCGCGTACGCCCCCGGCAGATCAGTGGGCAGGAGGGGACGCTGCATGTACACCCGGCGCAGCGAGCGGCCCGACCGCCACAACAGCGCGGCAAGCAGTCGCTGGGGAGCCGAGGAAGCCTGGGCACCGATCTGCAGGCTGGCGGCCAGGCGCGTCCAGACACTCTTCCAGAAGCCGTAGGCCGTGACCTCGGGGGCGAGCGCCAGCGCCGTGCGGAATGCCTCCCAGTCACCACTGACGTCGTGCAGGTACTCCAGCGCCTCCGCGAGCTCCGGGGCCCACTGCTCGGCCAGCCCGTTCTGGATCTCGTCGTTCCGCGCCAGCTGGGCGCGTCCGGGATCGAGGGGGAACATGCCGTTGACCAAGAAGCCGACGCCGGCGGCCTCCTTGGTGGGGACGGTCACCCAGATGGTGGGCAACTGCGGGCCGAAGGAGGTGACGCCCTGTCGGTCGAGCTGCAGCAGCAGCTGGACCTGACTCCCACCCAGAGTCAGTACTCCGGACGTCTCGCCCTGGATCGTCATCCGGCCACAGGCCACGCCCTTACCGAGGGAAACCGGATCCCACACGGCATCCAGCACGGTCTCGGCGTCGACCTCGACCCGCAGGTGTCGGATCTCCCGCGCGAAGGCCAGCATGACCGGGGCGAGTGTCACGAAACGCTGCAGCACGGCGTCCGCACCGATGTCCTCACGGAGCGGCAGGTTGATCAGGGTCCCGTCGGCCACGTCGGCGGGGCCCAGTGCCGCGAGGGCCTGCCTCAGGTCGTCGACCCGGTCCTGCTCGGGCACGGCCGGGTAGACCCCACCCAGAATGTCGAAGCTCAGTCGGCCGCTCGTCACGCTCGGCTCGTCGGATACCAGGAAGACGCTCTTGAAACCCAGGCCGAAGTGGCCGGTGACGGCGCCCTCGGGGGTCTTGTCGGACGCGAGCAGGGTGAGCATCTTCACGAGGTCCTGGTCGTACTGGCGGGCGTCGTCACGCCCGTTGAAACTGCCGTGGGTGTAGCAGTTGATGGGGCGGCCCCAGTGCGCGAAGCGCAGGACGCCGTCCTCCACACTCACCACGACCGTCTGCCGCCCCGGCTCCACGGGGGCGCCCATCCCGCGCCATTCGCTGAGTGCGTCGTCGGCATTCTGGAACAGCTCGAACAGGACCGACGGGGGCTCGTACTGCTGTTCGCCAACCTTGCGGCGTACGGCGTCAAGGAGGACGTCCTGCGACTCCACATCCTGCTCGACCAGCATCCGGAGTTCGTATCTGAGCTGCTGCAGCGTCTCACGGACGTCGTCCAGCTGTTCTGCGATCCCGGAGACCGTCGCCTCGTCCTCGCGGCCCTCCAGCGAGCCGATCCGTTCGAGCAACTGCCGGACCGGACTGCTCTTCTCCAGCCCGAGCTGGCGGCCCCACATCCCGATCGCCCGGCGCAGCACGGTGAGCTGGGTGGCCCCGATCTGCACCTGCGTACTGCTGGCCAGACCCTGCCAGGCCTGATCGAGACTAGGTGGCAGACGGTCGGCATTGAACCGCCGCAGCACGGTCTTTACTGAACCCAGCAGCAGTCCCGGCAGGTCGAGGTCGGGACGGGACAGGTCCACGCGCTTGAGGCTGACCTGGTGACGGTACAGATGGTCACGACTGCTCCACATGGGCGACCGCTGACCGGTGAAGACCAGCACGGAGTCCAGCTCGCTGTCGTCCCTGAAGGCGATCTCCATCTCGCCGCCCAGCAGGTTCGGCACCCGGCAGACCTCTCCCAGCACCTCGTCAATCACGATCCGGTGGTCCTCGAGCAGCTCAATCAGGGTGCTGGCCCGGCGGCCCGCCACGTGGGCCGGGGCGAGGCCGGACAGAGCCTTCAGCCGCACGTTCTCCACGCTGGTCGGCAGGTAGAGCTGCGCCTGGTCGTGCAGGAGGGTGTTGCCGTCGAGCAGCGCCAGGAATCCGCCCAGGTACTCCCGTTCGGGCACGTACGGCTCCCAGGCCGCGATGTAGTCCCGGAGCACCTGCGCCGCGCGCCGGTCGGCGTCCGGCTCGCCCGGGACCTCGGTGTCGACCTCCTCCTGGTACAGGCCATCTTCCAGCTCGGCCGGTGTATAGAGGGCGTCCCGCTGCCGCGGATCGAGGACTGCGTCCGGGACGAAATCGTCCCCGTCGAGACACAGCTCGTCCGGGCGGCACCACCTCCCGGCACGGTTCAGAAGCAGGAGACCGGGGAGGTGGGCGTTCCGCCCTCCCGATTCCCGCAGGTCGCGCAGGTAACTGTTGTACAGCTCTATCCGGACCCTGTTCTCCGTGCCGTTTCCAGCGCCGGCGGCTGCCGCCTGCACGGTCCGGAGCGCCTCAACGACCCGACCGGCCGTCAGCCGATGCCGGGCTGCGCGGTAGAGCCCCTCCTTCGTCTCCTGGGTCGCGAGGGCCTCGGGCAGCGACTGCAGGAGTTCGGCGAGCGGGAACGTCTGCAGGCCATACGTGGCGAAGGCACCGAGCCACACGTCGACGTCCACGTCCGGGAGCCCGATGTGGTAGGTCGGTGCGTGCGGTAGCAGGTCGACGACCTTCTTGACCGTCCGGGCAGCGTCGGGGGTCACGGCCCGCAGGACCTCGGCCAGGTCATGCCCTGCCACCTGCGGATCCAGATCCTCCCAGCAGTGCGCCGGCCGTTCAGAGGCCTGCGCCAGTCGACCCAGCTGGTCGTCCCAGCCCTCCCAGGTGAGCAGGTCGGCGGGGGCGCACACCCTCCCGTCTTTCAGAGGGACCCAGCGCGCGGTGCGTACCCGTTCCGGTCGATTGCCCGGCCAGGCATCCAGGGCCCGGAGGGCCGTCTCCCAGTGTTGTCCGGCGTCCTCACCCTGGATGAGGTCCCAGGCGTGGCGGGGTTCGAACACCGGTACGAGCTGTTCCAGCCGCCTCCTGAATTCCGCGTCCCGTGGCTGGAGCAGCAGGACCACGCGCGACCTGATGAAGTCGTCCAGCTCGAACTTCCCGGCCAGGAAGGTGTTCGGCTCGACCGTGACCCACGGCCCGGCGGACGATCGGTGGATGGGCAGTCGGCGGATCAGGTCGTCGTCGTCGAGCTGCATGACCAGCTGCTCCGCGAGGTCCCCACCCAGCAGCTCCCCCGTCACCTGTGGCGTGTGGGGTCGGACGAAGACCTGGAAACTCCCCACCCCGAGGGCCGTCACGTTCAGCGCGATCTTCTGAGCCGGGCTGAGGAACGCCACCGGATCGGCCACCACCCGCCACCCGTCGGGCAGGACGCCGGCGAGCTTCAGTGTCGCCTTCCAGAGGGGTTCCGCTGTCTCCTCCCGGCTCTCACACACGAGGAGGGTCTCGCCGGCCTCCCGCCGCTCGGGACGCCCGTGCAGCAGGTAACGCAGTGCCCGCACGAAGTCCGGCTGGGCGAGGTGCTGGTGGTGACTGCGGAGCAGTTCCTCGATCAGCGCGCGGCGCGCCTCCAGTGGGCCCAGACGCTGCGCCGCGAGGATCGTCCGCGGGATGCCGCCCCCGGTCGGGACCGGCAGGGAGAGGCCCAGGGCGTCCAGCACGTCCGGTCGGACGAGGTACAGGTCTGCGCCGGCCAGCGCCTTCTGCAGCGAGGTGAGCAGGACCGGCTCACCGACGTGCCGGAAGGCCCGCCCGTCGGCGTTCAGTGAACGCACCTGTGCAGGCGTCATCGGTTTCGCCTGTCCCTCGCCGAGGGCGGTGACTGACAGCAGCGGCAGCCCGTCCAGGCTCCGGCGCAGTCGGTCGGGATCGACCGTCGCCTCCAGCAACAGCCGGACGAGTTCGGCAGTGCCCTTGGAACCGTCCAGGCAGGCGGCCAGCGCCAGGGTGTCCTGGACAGGGAGCGACGTCGTGCCGATGACCGACGTCGTCCCGTCCCGCCTGAGCAGCCCCGACGGGACAACAAGGACCTCGGTCTCGGCGGCGATCACCTGCCGCTCGAGTTTCACTCCAATGTTTTCCGGCAGGATCAGCAGGCGGTCCTGGGGTAGACGGTCGACGAGCAGGCGGATCAGCTCGGGCTGGCGGCGCAGCGCCGCGAGATCCCCATCTCGGATGGCGCGCCGGGCGAAATCGACCATCGCCTGGACCGGCGCCTGACGACCGATCCTTCGCCACACCGACTGGAAGGTCCGGGACAGCTCAGGCGAGGCGGCCACCTCCGCGGCCGGTGAGCTTGAAAGCAGCGTGCCCAGCAGGTCGGGCGGCCAGTGTTCCACTTCCCGCTGCGGGTGCGTCAGCGAAGGCGCGCCGTGCCGCGTGACGATCTGGTCGGATGCGATCTGACCGAGTGCGGGGAACACGGTCGGCAGGGCGGATTCGACGGGGATCGGCAGCACTGGCAGGTCCGACGGGATCAGGGTCCAGCGCTCACCCTCCGGCGAGTAGCGGCGGATCCACTGGTAGAGGCTGCACAGTTCAGGACGTCTTGAGCGATACAGTTCCGATTCGTGAAGGGCGCGGGTCACGGCACCCAGTTCCGCGTCGCCGACATGGGCGGCCAGCCCAGCGAGGCCCGGCAGCACCTGCGGCAGGGTGGCCCGGCTCGCGACGAGCGCGTTCCACTTCCGCCGCAGCGTCTCCTCGTCCCGGACCTCCAGCCCGTCGACATCGGTCCGTTCCCAGCTGTAGAGGGTCTTGCGGTCGGACTTCAGGAAGAAGTATCCGTGGAGGGTTAGCGTGAAGTCGTCCGCCACGTTCTGGAGTGGGCGCACCTCCCCGTTCTGCAGCGGCAGGAAGACACCCCACTGGATCGTCAGTCGGCCATTCCCGGCCGAGGCCGGGGCGCGGTGCCAGACCGCCGCGCCGTGCCCGATTGAGGGATCGGGTTCCTGACGGGACTCCGTGAGGGTGATGACGTTGGTGCTCGGCCAGTACTCCGACGCCCGGAGCGGGTCGACCTCGTCGGGCCGGAGCATGACCTCGACGCCCTGGTACTGCGCCTCCTCTGCGCCGGGATCCGTCAGGATGCGTCCGACGAGCGGCCGCTGCCCCGCCGGCATGGTTCTTCAGGTTCGCCGTCCGGTGGGCCCCGTGACGCTTGAGGACCTGGCGACCG
The DNA here is from genome assembly GCF_014648115.1 of Deinococcus seoulensis. Classification (NCBI taxonomy): domain Bacteria; kingdom Thermotogati; phylum Deinococcota; class Deinococci; order Deinococcales; family Deinococcaceae; genus Deinococcus; species Deinococcus seoulensis. Next base: position 6,647 of record NZ_BMQM01000037.1, on the reverse strand, counting down.
CCCGGCTGCACCACCGTGATCCGGCCCAGACCCTTGAGCAGCGGGAACAGGGCGCCGAGTTCACGCTGCAGAGGGACGTCGATCTCGAAGGGCTGGTCCCCGGGTGCCCGCTTGACGATGTACAGCGGTTCGCCCGTGCGCTGCGACCGGCAGGTCTCGGTCCGGCGCAGCGGCACCCAGACCGTGAAGCCGGGCGGCACTCCCAGGGCCGCGAGGCGTGCCAGGACGGTGGCCCGGTCCTCCGGGGTCAGGACATCCCAGTCGGCGTGGTGCGCCGTGTCCGGATTGCTGTCGTACCAGGGGTTGATGACGTCGAAGTGCGGGGGATCCCAGACGCGCTCCGGCTCCTGGGTGGCGTCGATGTAGAAGAAGGCTTCTGCGACCGCGAAGACGCTCTTCAGGCCTAGGCCGAACTTCCCCACGGTCGAGGAATCCGATCCCTTCGTGCTCAGGCCGAATCGGACGATGGCCTCCGCGTCGTCCCGGCTGAACGGGCCGTCGTTGCTGACGAATAGGCCCGGGCCACGCAGCAGTGGATGCGCGGCGTCCTCGAAGCCCTCGGTGTAGCCTAGGTACATCTCGCTGGCGCCGCTGTCGTCGGCGTTCTGCACCAGTTCCTTGAGGATGAGGAACAGCGGGGTGTCCGCGTTGAACAGGCTCCGGAACGTCGAGATGTCACTCAGGTAGTGGTGGCGCAGTCTTCCCATGGCGGTCCTTCGGGCCTGACCGGCTCCTGGCCAGCGGCTTCGCTTTGTGTGAGTGGTGTGGAAAAAGATCGATCGGTGGAAGTCTAGCGGTGGAGTTGCCGTCATGGGTGCTCATTTGCGGGTGGTTAGGACAAGGAGCAGAAGTCCCGCATCACCGTCGGTTGGCATCTCAGAAGCCGCACCTTGTACTGACAGCGGCCTGAGAATGTTGCACAGCAAACCTCAGCTGCCGTCCCACACGGGGCATGAGCGGGCAGCCATGCTCGAAATGGGAGAGGAAAGCGCGGTTGGCTGGCATGCTCCTACGGACCAGTGAGGATTCTGATGCCTTCTGTTGAAGGAGTAGCCGCATTTCTGAGAGCACATCCGATATCACGCGTGCTACGACAGTGAGTCAGCGCAGTACCCCAAAGAAATGTTTCGAGGCTATCAGTGTGTTCGCTGGACTGACCAGTCGACTCGTCGCTGTGATCAAGGCTCACCAGTGAGATACACATAGGCAAGCGCCGTGCGACAGGAAGCTGTCGCACGGCGCCCTACCCGCATGGGCTGGGCGTGGGTGCCGAGAGGCATGGTGTTCAGAGGGCCGCTTAAGGGTGCTCTTGAATGCCACCTTTTTGCCCGCATTGAGGCGTGGTGGAGGGGAGTATCGGACGTCAGCTCCGCTGGCATAGCAACGGGCCGTGTTCACTCAGCCTCTAGAATCACGTGATTCTAAGACAGCCTATCGCTGAACAGGCTAGAATCACGTGATTCTAACGCCGGAGGAATACCCATGACCCTGATCACCACCGTTCACAGCTATGCGGGAGGCGTCGCCAAGAGTGCGACCGCGCGTGACCTCAGCGCTGCTCTGGCCATCCAGGGACACCGCGTTCTCCTGGTTGACGCCGACCACCAAGCCGACCTCAGCGTCAGTCTGGGCGTCGATGTCGATGAGGCGTTCGCCAACGCCGACGACTCCTTCGCGCAGACCATAGGGCCCGCCGTCCTGGGAACCGGCTCGCTTCCTGATGTTCACCGTGTCTTCGGGCTCGATCTGATTCCCAGTTCCATCACCCTGTACAACCTCGAAAAGGAACTGAAATCGGATGTGAGCATGGTCGTCGGGCTGCGCTACGCCCTGAACGAGATCCGCGCGGCAGGCACCTACGACTTCGTCTTCATCGACACCAACCCCACGCTGGGCGACATGGCGACGCTGGCCCTGCTGGCCGCCGACCGGGTGCTTCTGCCCATTCCACCCAACCGCAAGGGCCTGCGCGCCGGCAGCTTCATCCGCTCACGGGTCGAGAAGGGGCACTACCACCGCCTGAACCCCGAACTTCAGGTACTGCCACCCGTGATCACCCAGGCGCCCAACACCATCCTCGCCCGGCAGTACCAGTCCGAAATCGAAAGTCTGTTCGGACGGACCCTCGGGATCGTGCGTCACCGTCCAGGCCTCTACCCCACCGCGATGGAACGTGCCACGCCCGTGCCGGTCTTCGACCGAGGCGATGGCCGCGCCGAGATCATGGCCGTGGCGGACGCGTTCCTCCAGGCTGTCGGGGCCGCGCGTGTCTCGTGAGGACCTGCTCGGCGGCCTGAGCGCCGTGGCCACCCAGGGTCAGGTCCGGCAGATCAGCCACGAGCAGCTGCACCGCGCTCCCTGGCAGCCCCGGCGCAGCTTCCCCAGAGACAGCCTGCTGGCCCTGGCCCGCAGCGTCCGTCGGGAGGGAGTCAGGCAGAACCTGATCGTCCGGCCCTCTCCCCAACAGCCGGGACGGTACGAGATCATCGCCGGTGAGCGCCGCTGGCGCGCCTCCGCTCCCGACCTGAGCACTAATCTCCAGCTGAGCGTGGAAGAGGCGCAGAGCCTGACGGGCGCTCCCCCTCGCACGCTGCCCTGCCTGGTCCTCACCATCGACGACCACGACGCCCGCCGCCTCAGCGCCGTGGAGAACCTGCAGCGTGAGGACCTCGACGCCGTCGACGAGGCCCTGTACCGCCTCCTGCTGATTCAGGACGTGCTGAGCGAAGGGCAGACGGACGCAGCCCCGGACGATCCGTCGACGCTGGCCCAGACGCTGGGACGCCGCCTGCACGCTGTCCGTAACCACCCCGAGAAGCACGAAGATGAGCGGACCCGCCTGGAGACCCTGTTCGCGTCCCTGGGCACCATGACCTGGGAATCCTTCGTCACGAACAACCTCCCCCTCCTGCAACTTCCCCATGATCTGCTCGACGCCGTCCGTGAGGGCCGCATGGCCGGCCGCAGCGCCCTGCTGATTCACCGGCAGACCGACCCGGCGCTGCGGCAGGCCCTGCTGGACGCCAGCGAAACCGGCGCGTCCTTCCAGGACCTGCGCCGTCTCGTGGACGACCATCAGGGCAAGCGCTGGAAGGGCCTCGCGGCGGACGTGCGCCAGAACCTCGGGGCCCGGACCCTGGAGCGACTCGACGACCAGCGACGGGCCCGCGTCATGCGGCTCCTGGAACAGCTGCATGAAGAGTTGCGGGGCGACGCTCGCTGACCGGGACGCTCGGAGGGACCACGGAGCCTGAAGCGCATCATGGGCACCATAAGGGCAGGGGCGGCCCAGCTCACACCTGAATCGTCCGGGCGTCGGGGGGCAGGCTCCGCCTCTGCCCGGCAAGGGCGCCCAGCAACGCAGCTCGACTTATCCTGAAGTGTGCCCCGTCTACTGCGCCCACCTGTCTCACCTCGGCCCTGTTGCTCTGGCGAGGCGCGACGATGACACGAACGGGTTCGACCCCGTCAGGACACACCCACCTCCGCATGGGCGTCTGGCCGGTCTGGCCGCAGCTCACCTGGTGGACACTGCTCGCGGTCCTCCTGATCAACCTGCCAGGCACTCAGGCCCAGCCGATCCGGTCAGTGCCCGTGCCGGCCACCTGTCAGTCCGAGTCGCAGGGGTTCCTGCTGGGCACGACCGACGGGTCCGGCGGTGTCCTCCGCCGCCTCGATCTTCGGGGCTCCTCCACGGTCCTTCAGCGCTTTCCCGCCCCGGTGGCCCAGCTCCTGTGCATCCTCGACCACACGGTCGAGAAGGGTCAGGTGGCGGCCATGACCACCGATGGGCGCGTATGGCTGGGCGTGCCTGGTCGGATGCAGTCGGTGGCCCGCGCACGCGGCGACGCGCCGTACCTGCTGTTCAAAACCGCTGATCCCCGTCCAGCGTGTGATTGGCGGAACTCCCCGGAGCGCGCCGACTGCCCGACCCACCTGCTGGTCATCTCCAGCCAGCGGAGCCTGCTGGGCCAACCTGGGGTCCGCGTGGAGATCATGACGCCCAGACCCCGGTTCCTGGGCCGCACCGTGAAATCCTGGCACCTGCCGGACGTGCAGCCTGCCAGGATCGATTTCAATGGACTGCTGGGCCAGCGGGACGGCCACGTCGTGCTGATCTCCTGGTGGTCCGGTCACGAGTACGACCGGAGCCTTGGACCGGGCCCGGACGATGCCGGGGCCCTGCACGCGGTTGCGGAGGCCAAACTCTACACCGGTATCGACCGGACCACCGGGCGGGCGTGGCTGGTCCAGTCCGACAGCATTGATACCGAGGCCCCCCGCCTGGACGTGACACTCCCCGGGCCGGCTATGGCCGACCTGCCCATCCTGATTCCGGACAACTACGACGTGCCGGAGGTGGCGAACGTGTTCGGACGGGAGCGCGCCACTGGCCGCTGGCTAGGCTGGCAGGTGCAGCTCAGGGGCGGGAAAATCCGCGCGCTGACTCTTCCCGCCGTGCAGGGGACTGTGCTGACCATCATGCCCAGCCCAGCATCGGGACTGCGTCTCGTCGTGCGCACGGGCGACGCCTACCGCCTGCAACCCTGGGCGCCGTGATGACCGGAGGCGACCGGATCGGTGGTCAGAGCAGCTGACCGACCGGGCTGGACGGGTGCCGGCCGGCTGACTCCGCGGCGCTACCGGCCGGTCGGCCCTGTCACCGGATTGCACCTCCCACCTGCCTCATCACGGCAGGGGCACGCACCATGCCCTGGGGAGGTGACCGCTCCTGGCCCCTGGCAGTACCGCCAGGCTCCATCAGGCCGCGCACCCTTCCACCGGGCCGAACACTCCGCCCGGCCCGGTACACTGAGGGTCCTGTGAGCGTTCTCTGGTCGGTCAGTCCCCCGCGAGGGGCGTCAACATGAGTCGCGCGCCCCGCAAGGCGGCGGCCCCTGAGAAGCCCGGCGCGGAGGTTCCGCTGCCCCTGCGCCTGCGAGACGAGCCGTCCAACGGTCACGACGAACTCAACGTGGCCCGCCTCTCGCTGATCAGTGCGCAGTCCCGAGTGCCGGTCGGATATACCGGCTGGACCCGGACTTACCAGAACGGCGACCGGACGGTCACGGTGACCTGCACGGCCTTGACCGGGCATGTGGTCCCTCACGGGCTCGACAACGACGTGATGGTGGCCATCATCAACCTCTACCTCGAGGACGGCGGCTCGGAGGACGGCACGGTCCGCGTGTCCATGCACCGCCTGCTGCTGGCTGCCGGCCTGAACGTGAGCGCCCACTACTACCGGGAAGTCCGGCAGTCCCTGCGCAGACTCCAGAGCACCAGTTACCAGATCACGCAGGGCTGGTGGCATCAGGGCCGTCAGCGGCACCTGGACGCCACGTTCAACTACCTGTGGAAGGTCACCGCCACGCGGGACGAGGAGTACGACGCGGGCAGCGTGCTGGAGATCCGGCTACCGGACGAGATTGCCCAGAGTATCCGGGAAGGCTACGTCAAGCCGCTGGACCTCACGCTGTACCGGGAACTCAGCAGTCCGCCGGTCCGGGCAGTGTACCGGGTGCTGGACGCCCTGCGGTGGGATTCCGGGTCGGCCCAGGACCGGGTGACGCTGAACCTGCTGGAATGGGGCGAACGCCTGAGCATCTACAGCACGGAGCCGGACAAGATCCGCCGCGTCCTGCAACCCGCCCATGACGAACTGCGCGAGCGGGGCGTCCTCCTGAACGTGGAAGTGACCGGACGGGGCAGGAACCAGGAGCTGACCTACGTGTTCGCGCCGACGGACCGCCTTCCCGACGAGGAACTGCTACGCGCCCTCACCAGGCGCGGCATGTACCCGGCCGTCGCGGGCAAGTACCTGACGGAACATTCGGATCCGGCTGCAGTTCACCTCGCCATCCGCCGCTTCGACGCCTACCCGGGCCGCAAGCAGAATGCGGGCGCCCTGCTCCGTGACATGCTCGTTCACCCGGAACGCTACGCCGAAGTGGTCCCGCTGCCCGCTGAGGTCGAGCCGCGATCAGGAAGCCCGGTCGCCGCGATGACGGACGAGGAGACCGCTGAAGTGCAGGCGCGCCAGCTGCAGGAGTTGCAGGCCCTCTCCCCTGAGCGTCAACTCACGCGCCTGGAACGCCTGCTGACCTTCGCCAAGGTGACGCCCCTGCTGTCTGTCACGGACCGTGACCGCCTGCGCGCGGCCGTCCTGGCCGGGCAGCTCGATGTGACGGACCTCGTCAGGCTCGTCACCCGGGAGATGGGTCAGGAGCCTGCCCGGAAGGCCGACGCCCTGCGAAAGCTGCTCCCCAGTTAGGGTTCGTCAAGTTTGGGGGAAACGGTTCGTCAAGTTTGGGGGGTTTGTTCGTCAAGTTTGGGGGGACGGTGTTCGTCAAGTTTGGGGGAAACGGAGATTTTCCCGCTCTGGGTGCCGCTCAAACCCATCTCCGGCACCAGTTCGTCAAGTTTGGGGGAACGGTTCGTCAAGTTTGGGGGAAACAGGCTTTTTTGTTCGTCAAGTTTGGGGGGTTTGTTCGTCAAGTTTGGGGGGAATCCAGGGGTTGAAACCTGGAGAAACACGTCCTGCACGCGCAGGTAACCCGAGATTGCCGGGGCACTGATGAAACAGTAGTCCGGAAGATTTCAGGCCGCCTTGACACCGATGGTCAGCAGCTCGTCGATCAATTTCC
>NZ_BMQM01000036.1 GCF_014648115.1 Deinococcus seoulensis | reverse complement strand
GAACGGATTTTGGCCGTCTGGGACGGCACTCGCCAGCATGCGGCTTAAAACTGAAAGATGTCAGTCAACCATTCTGATTTGCCAAGGAGATTGACTTCCAGCCGTGGATCATCAGAATCGAAGCGCTGTAGGAAGGTCCGCCAAGGCGCATGGTGGACTGGTCTCCCTCTGTGCCGACAGGCAGAAACTGTATACCGCGCTCTGGTAGCTCCCGCGAACGGTTGAATCGCCAGAAGGGAGTACAGCCACGGCAAAGTAGCGACCAGAGGGCAAGGCCTCACCCCCATTCCCTGTGCCATTCCACAGGCATGAACCTTGAATGGACGCGAGCGGTGAAAGTCGCATCCATCTACCTTCCGGGTAATACGTTTTGTTGCCTAGGCAATTCCAACTCAGTTCGCCTGCCGCATTGAAGACAGCAAAATCGAGTTGACCGGGTGGGAGGATGTTCACCCGGGCGCCCTGCTGCCCTGCTGGTGTGACGGCGCCCTGGAAGAGCACTGGCTGCCCAGTCTGACGGGGCGTGGTGATGGTCAAGGCAGTGCGGATCGGCTGATTGCCGACCCGTTGAGGCCGGACGACCTGCAGATTCTGCACGTTCTGGACCGCCGTGGTGGGCGCTGGGGTGCGCTGCCCTGGTGGAAGCACAGGAATTGTCACGCTGGCTTGCCCTGCATTTATGCTGACCAGCAGGAACCCCGCCAGCGTGGTTGCCAGTGGCACACGTTTAGAAGTACAAGCCATACCCTTCCCGGTAGAAATCGTCCGCAATTTGGTACCAGGGGTGGTAAATCAGGGACGGAATAATGCCGGGGCGGCCAGACGTTAGTCCCAGCAGATTAATGGTGTTGTCCCGATTTACGGAGAATACAGGCCCGCCGCTGTCACCCTCAGCGTTGTACGCATTGGCTTCCATCTGGCAAAGATAGACCACGCCGTCAACGGGAGTGCTGTCGACACACGTGCGCGTTATGGTGCCTGCCTGCATCCCGCTGGTGCGGCCAATCTTATAAAGCGTGTCGCCGTAGTACTCAATCTCGCCTGCCGTTTGAATAAAGTAGAAGCTATCTTCGTAAATATTCAAGTTGAATGAACTGCTGTTCGAAAGGGACGTCGGGGCGGCAAGAGCGCTGGGGTTGGTGATGAGGTTAGGTTGATACTCAATAAAGATAGAATCGCTATACCGACATTTGGCCGATTTCGCACACGGGAACGTGGCCGGATCAACGGTTTCATACCCTATCGTGTCGTAAAAGCCATAGTTCAGCGGCTGAACGAAGCGGGTGCCAGTAACAACACCGATGGAGTTGTCCGAGCAGTGCGAGGCGGTGATCATGCCGTACTTGGAGACACCATCTTTCTCAATTGTTGCGTTGAAACCCATGGTGCAAGTCAGGTTGCCAGCCGTCTGTAACCCACCGACGAGCGGGTAATTTGGATTTGCTCTATCCCGCAGGGTGCGCGTGTACTGCTGAGGAGGCCGGGTGGTGACGTGGATCATTCGGTCAGGGAGGGAGAGGCGTTTGGCTGCCTCCTGCACTCCTGGAATATCTGCCTCACTTCTGACCAGCAATTCCACCATGTTCAGGTCTTCACGAATATCGATGCCCGTCAAACGAGAATCACTGAGAAGATCACGCAGCTTGATCTTTGCGCTGGCCAAGTCCCGGTAATCATAGTTTGCTTTTTTCAGAACATAGTTCTGAGGCTGCTTTTTGACTGGCTTGTTGCCTTTGGTTCGTTCTCGGTGAGCACTAATTCGTTGGACCTGACCATGTAATTCCTGCAGGAGACGAGCATCTCGGCCTGGGTTTTTGACGTAAATCACCGGTGTGCCATCCGGATCAATGTACATACCGCCGAAACCTGGCAATTTATTGGCGAACCTCGAGAATTCAGCGTCTGCGCCTTTGCCAATAAAAATCTGGGGGCTGTAGGGTTCACCTTGGGCATTGAGCGAAGAGGGCAGGTCATTCTGGCTACCAATTGGTGCCTCATTTTTGTTGCAGCTGGCCAGAAGCAGAACAGAACAGCAAATGCCGGTGATAAAGCGTCGTTTCACGATGACTCCTTTTAGGAAAGAGCGACAAGGGCAGAGGCTGCAGTGTTTGTCATGACATATGACAAACACTGCATTGCTTTAAGGACCTGCCGAATCCCAGAATTCCCGGTCGGCTTGCTCAAGGTAAAGGATTCAAAGGAGTAAGGTCGCCGCATGTATCTGAAGCTCACCATCGGAGATTTCTCATGAATCACATGATTAGAAAGGTGTGTTGTCAACGGGAAAAAGTCGGTTTTTATTGATGGCGGTTTAAATTGAAGTCGCCGCCATGAGGTGCTGCGGCAACTTTATGTACCGAATCCTCTGCCAGCCCGCACGCAGCCGTCTCCTCAGTTCCTTTGTCGTCCTGGCGCAGAAAGTCCCCAAGACGTTCCGCTTCACGTATGCCCATACCTTCTCAATCGGATTGAACTCCGGTGAATACGGTGGCAGGTACCTGACTACCCTTCAAAACGCACAGTAGGCAGCAGAAAGTCGGCTCCTGTACGGTATTTCTGCGATGAAAACCCTTAGGAGCCGACCACCTCACGATACCTTGCAGACCGCCTTGCGGTCTGCTTTCCCTGTGGACGCTCGCCGCCTCGTCGTCTTCACGGCCCTGATCCTGGCGGTCATTCAGGCGCGCACCGTCGTCCTGTACAGCCTGAAGACGCATGTTGCCCTCCCTGGCTCGTTGACGACTCGGTATCAGCGGCTCTGCCGGTTCGTCCAGTTCCCGTTTCCTGAGGCACTGTTCCCCCGATTCGCCTTGTCCTTTCTCCCGCCCGGCCCAGTCGACCTCATTCTCGATCGCACCAACTGGAAACTTGGCCAACAGGACGTCAATATTCTCCTGCTCTCTGCCGTGTGGAACGGGTTCAGTTTGCCGCTGATGTGGACACTGCTCCCGCACGGTGGGGCCAGTCGTTCCTGTGTCCGGGAAGCGCTCGTGGAGCGCTTCCTGAAGCTCTGCCCAGATCGGGAGATCCGGTGCCTGCTCGCGGATCGTGAATTCATTGGGCAGCACTGGTTTCGATTCCTCGACCAGCACGGGGTTGCACCCTGCATTCGTCTCCCAGCTCGCGCCACGATCGGCGCGCACGGCATGCCGGTCTGGGCGGTCTTCAAGAACCTTCAGGTGGGTGAAGTCAGGGTCTGGCATCGCCAGACCCGCATCTACGGTGTGAATCTGCGGGTGGCGGCCACGAAAAACGCAGCCGGTGACATGCTGTACCTGGCGTATCGGGGGCACGCCCTGCCGAACATGCGCCGGTATGCCCTGCGCTGGCAAACAGAAAATCTGCACGCCGCGTTGAAAACCAGAGGGTTCAACCTGGAAGATACGGGTCTGACGCGCCCCGAGCGAGTGTCTTCGCTCCTGACGGTCGTCAGCGTCGCCTTCATCTGGGCGTGCGTGACGGGCGAGGTCGTGGCACGTCGAACAGCTACCAAAGTAAAGAAACACGGACACCGTGCGGTGTCCGTGTTTCGACTCGGGCTTGATCATCTCCAGGATCTTCTGCTGTATCCGTCCGGCGCATCCTGGCGCACCTTGAGCACACTCATGCCCCGTTTTGAAGGGTAGTCAGGTGTATGACCCCTCGGGTGGGCGTGGAGGGGCCTTGCTGGGCTTCCTGTGAGCGCATCAGTTTCACGCAAGTTCTGACTGTTTTACGCAGGTCTGTGTGAAGCGGGGACGGGCAGCCGTGTGTTGAAACAGGGAAAAAGACCGACTGAGATGGGAAGGACGTGCATTTTTATCTTGACCCTCAGAGCTGCGTGAAATTAATATTTTATTCACTACGAAAGCGTCTCATGGTATTCTGAATCAGACGAAAGCCCCTTCATGCCCCCCGGAAGAGAGGAGATCCCCATGCCCGACCTGGCCCACCTCATGCTCGACACCCTGACCACTCTCCTCCAGCGCCGGGGCCATCCTGCCCATCAGGTTCACTGACATGCCGACCACCGAACACGATGGGCTCACCATCGCCTACGGCTGGGACGCACCCCTGCAATACTTCTACCTGACCGTCCAGCGAGGCGACGACCTGCTCTACAGCAATTGCGACGATCCGGACGCGACCAGCGGCACGTACGGCGGCGGCCTCACCCTGCACCAGTTGCAGGCCCGCCTCGGCGACCATGGTCTGACCCTCCCCCCGGACGACCTCGACGCCCTGGCCGGCACCGTCCGCCGCGCCGCGCCCCACGCGCCGATCCTCACGCGCCTCCTGCGCGACCTGAACGGGCCGGCGCGTGAATCATGACGAGCCGGCTCCCATACACTCACCCGCCTGCCCGTTCCTTACCGTCATACTTCAGGGTAAGGAGGAGGCCATGAACGTCACGGCGAAACTCAGCAGCAAAGGACAGGTCACCCTCCCCCGCGAGGTTCGCGAACGGCTCGGCCTGAAGCGCGGCGACGGCCTGATCTTCCAGATCGACGGCGACACCATCACCCTGCTCGCCCCGCACGACGACAACCCCTTCACCGCACTGATCGGCACCCTGCCCCCCGTTCCCGGCGGCGCCCGCACCTACTGGCGCGAGCAGCGCGGCGGCGACAGCGACACGAGCCCCAGCGAGACCAGCCCCCCCACGCCTGGCCCCACCGACCCGTGACGCACTGCCTCGACACGAACGTCCTCAGCGCCCTGTTCGGCGGTGAACCCAGCGCCCCCACCATCGCCCGCACCCTCGGCACCCTCCGGCACGCCGGGCCGCTCCTCATCCACGGCAGCGTCTACGCCGAACTGCTCGCCGCCCCCGGCACCACCCCCGCCGCGCTGGGCGCCCTCCTCCAGCGCGGCGGCGTGCAGATCGACTGGACGACCGACGAACCCACCTGGCAGCAGACTGGCGCCGCCTACCGCGCCTACGCCCGCCGCCGGGCTGCGTCCGGCGGCGGCACGCCACGCCGCCTCCTGGCGGACTTCCTGATCGGCGCGCACAGCCTCACGCGGGGCGCCGCCCTGATCACCCTCGACGACAGCCACTACCGCCAGGCGTACCCCACGCTGACCCTCGTGAACCCCAGTGTCCCCTGAACGCCGCCCCGACGCCCCCTCCTTATTCGACGTGCTCGACGCCTTCGAGGGGTACCTGCGGCACGAGGAGGCGCTGAGTCCCGCGACCGTCCGGCAGTACCTCGCGGACGTCGAACAGCTCGCCAACTGGATGCTCACCGCGTTCGAGCACGTCACCAGCTGGGAGGAGATCGGCGCGCGGGAACTGCGGGTGTACATGCAGCGCGCCCGCCCAGGCCCGGCCCGCGCGCGGCGCCTGGTGTCCGGCTGGAAGAAACTCTGGCGGTACCTCGAAGACGTCGAGGGGCGACGCATGACGCGCGGCCCGGCGGAACTGAAAAGCCCGAAACTCCCCTCGAAGCTCCCCCAACCCCTGAGCCCCGAGGAACTGCAGCGGCTGCTGACGGCCGCGCGGGACAACCCCATCGAGGAGAAGGGCCTGCGGGACTGGGCGATCCTGACCTTCCTGTACGGCACAGGCCTGCGGGTCAGCGAGGCGCTCAACCTGACGCTGACGGACGTGCAACACCAGGGGGGCGAACCGCTGCCGTGGGCGGTGCGGGTGACCGCCAAGGGGAACGAGGAACGCCTGATTCCACTGAGTGCGGCGGCGCAGCGGGCGTTGTACCAGTGGCTGCGGGTGCGGCGCGTGCAGGCCAGGGCGGGCAGCGACCGGGTGTTCGTGCACCTGAAGACGGGACGGCCCGTGCCGGTGCGGACGGTGCAGGCCATGATGCACCGTGTGGCGCTGCGGGCGGGCGTGCCGGCCGCGCGGGCGACGCCGCACAAGTTGCGGCACACGTTCGCGACGAGCCTGGTGAACGCGGGGCGGCCGCTGGAGGAAGTGCAGGAGGCGCTGGGGCACAAGAACAGCAACGTGACGCGCCGCTACGCGAAACTGAACCGCGCGCGGCTTCAGGCGGCCGTGGACGCCCTGCCCGACGTGGAGTGACTGCACGACCGCCGGGGGGCTGCAGCAAGGTGTTGGCCTCAACCGGGATAGTCGGCGGAACCCCCGTCAAGGCCTGAGAAAACCAGCTGGTGAAGCGTCAGGTTCACTGCGGGCGTCGCGAACGCGCGTACAGAAAGGCCAGCATCGCGGATGCTGGCCAGGACGGCACCTTAAATATTTCCCTCAAGGAGCGTGCTTCAGAGCAGTTCTCCGAATTATGGCACCAGGAACAGAGCCTCCTGATGCCTCCATTCTCCGTCCTGCTCGTTGGAATTCACTCGCTCCGCTCGGACAGAAAGACAGCGTCTTTCTGTCAAATGCTCTCAGCAGGCAGAGTGCCGTGCAGCCAGCGCTGCACCGCCTCGTCGTGCTGAATGGACACGCGTTGTAACGCTGCCTCCAGGGCGTTGTCCACGGCGCTGCCCTCCAGCGTCGCGGCCGATTCATTGCCCAGCCCTTCCGGCGCTTGAAGGAGCCAGTGGGACGGGAGCCGCTGGAGGCGGAACACGTCGCCGCCACCAGCGATGTCGTCGAGGTTCAGCGGGTCGAGCCGAAGCGTCTGCAGGAAGGCCTCGTGAAAGATCAAGGTGGGCCATACCCGCGTCCAGGGAAGTGTCCCGCGAGCCCACAGGTCGTCCAGACTCTCCTCGGAGGCGCTCCACGCAAAGGTCGCGTTCAGCAGGCCCACGACTTGCCGGGCCACCTCCCAGCCGCGTGGAGCGCCCTGCACCGCTCGTCGCAGGGACGTGGGCAGGGAGAGGCGCAGCAGCGTGTGATGTGCCAGCGGTACATGCCGCTGGTCGGAGCGCAGGCGTTCGACCTGCACGAGCGGCACGTCCTCACCCAATCGTGCTGCCCGGTGCCACCCGTCCAATTCGGCAGCTGTGCAGGACGACGGGTGCAGCGCCCAGATGTCCATGGTGTCCTCGTCAGGAACCTGAATCCAGCGCAGGTTTACGTCCGCGGGAGGCAGCGCCGCGTGCGTGGACGGCACCAGCAGCATGAGGGTGTAGGGAGCGCCACTCATCCGCGATCACTTCCCGCAGGTGACCTGGCGTTCCGTCAGGTCTGGACGTGTGCCAACGCGCTGCCCAGCTGCATTCACGACCATCACGCCGCGTCCCTCAATGGTATACACGGCGTCCATGTCCACAGCACCCTCCACCACCCAGCGGGCGAGCGCGCCGCCACTCGCCTTCGCCACTTCGCACAGCCGCTGCGCCTGCGTCTTGGCCGACGAGGACACGCCCGTCAGGTTCAGTTTCGCGTCGTCGAAGGCTGTCCGGCCGTTGGGCAGGATTGACCGGACGTCCACATCTGCCAGGAACCCGCCCGCACTGATCTCACCTGGAAACTCCACGTTCCGCGCGCCGCCCTGAATCAGGTTCTGAGCATGGTGGATCTCGCCCATGGCCCCGCGAACCAACGTCTCATCCGCCTTCGGGTTCAGAACCCGGCGAAATGGGGAGTTGTTGCCGAAGGCGCCGGGTAGATGTGCCGTGGCCGCCATATCTCCCAGCGCGCGGGGCACGTCTGAGACGTATTTCTGAAGATTCTTGACGCCATTGCCCATCAGTTTCACGGCCGTGACCGGATTGGTGCCGTCCGTCATATGCTTACCGACCTCAATGCCCACGGTTTCCGCCCACTCCACGTTCTTCACGCCCAGTTTCAGCAAGTCCCAGTACGTTCCGAGATACCCCTTGAGGATCTCCAGTGCCTGCTCACCGGTGATCTGCCCGTTCTTGACTTTGAGAACCGTCACTTCAATCGCGTCCGCAAGCAGACCCTTGCCGGTTTTGCTGAGTTTATAGATGGTGCGCGTGGCGCTGACCGCCGCACCTCCCGCTTCGGTGGCGGGAGTGGGAATCAGGTCCAGGCCCAGGCCGATGCCCGCCAACGTCGCTACTACTGGGTCTGCTCCACGCCCGGTAGCGAAGTTAACAGTTTGTTTGACGATCTCGGTGCCATCCCCCACGATGGGAATCAGATCCCATCCGAGTCCCAGATAGAATTTCGTGGTTTCCCAGTCCGCCTCGTCGAACCACTTTCGGAATGCGTCCCAGTAGCGACGTGGAATGCTCTTGATGGTGGGCTTGCCAGCCCCCGTGGCGGACACGAGCGCCACGTACTGCGGGGTCTCCACCGACTGCGCGCGCAGCCCCGTCGATGCGGCCGCGACGCCTCCAGCGCTTTCCACCGCGACGCTCGCGAGAACCACGTCCCCGCCCACCGGATACTTCACGGGGATTTCCAGCGTGCTGCCCGTGATGCGCGTGGGCTGGCTTTCCAGCTCGGGGAAGTACGCCTCGGCGTTGCAATGCTTTTCCGGATCGAAGCCCTGCACCTCCACGGGCATGTTGAACGCGATTTTCCCACCCACAACGTCGCGCTCGCGCGCCACGACGATGAGTCCCTGCTCAGTCTTCGTGGTATAGGGCGTCTGCACGCCCGCGGGGATCTCGTCGTTCCCGACCACCCACGTCCCTACTTCGGGCGCTTTCATCTTCAACTGGTCGACGTTGCGAAGTTGCACTTTGTTCGGGTCGGTTTCTAGACGGAAGTCCGTTACGGCCACTGCGCTGTCAATGATCGAGTCGCCTACGTCAGACACACTCATACTGAGGGTCATGGGCAGCGGTCCGTCGTCTTGAGGAAACTGTGTCAGGTCGATGTTGATCGGAATTACCGGTGTGGCCCCGCTGTACCCACCCAGTCCGCCCTGCCAAGCGCTGCTGTTCAGATTGCCCGAGGCGAGCGTCTGGACGCCGTAGGGCGTCGTGAGCGTCACCATGTACGAATCGTTGTACTGGGTGCCATACCAGGTGGGGTACTCATTGGACAGGAAGCGAACCTGCCCCTTGAGATCGGTGTCGCAGCTGGTCGGCTTGAAGGTTTTGCTGAGCGTGCCCTGCACGCGGTATGAGTCGGCGCTCGATACCACCGCAGCTTGGGGCTCAGCGTTTTGCGCCGTGAAGTTGCGGGCAGTACCTGCGGGAAAGTACGTGCTGCGGGGTGCGAGTTGAACGTCACCTTCCGTGTTCCAGTTGCTGAGCGTTCCCTCGCTGAAGTTCCCGTTGGCAAAGCCCGGTTGGACGATTGGCATGGGTTTGACAACCAGGTCGACGGCCTGTGTCTGGCCGGCGTACACCAGGTAGCTGAACTTCGTGGCGCTGACGCTCGTCACGGGGTCGTACGCAGTGACGGCGAGACTGCCGTAATTTGGGAGTTGGTCTACGACGTACGTTCCGTTCGCGTCGCTCACAACCGTCTTGGTCAGGGGCCGCTCGGCGAAGGAGAGGGTGACCAGGGCGTTTGGCACAGGTGCGCCACTTTCGGAACGCACCGTTCCACGCACAATGGAGTTACCCTGCGGGTTCAGAACCAATTGCACCTGCGCCTGCCCAGTTTTCGCGCTCAACGCACCAGACAGTGAGCCGTACAGGTCGGCACTCTCGCCACTTACGATGAATTTCCCTGTGCTGGGCAGCGTGTCAAAACTGAACACGCCGCTGGCGTCCACCTGGGCCGTCGCCGTCTGACCACCTTCAATAAACTGTACCGTCACGAGACCCGCCAGAGGCTGGCCGGAAGCGTCAACCAGGCGTCCGGTCAGCGGCGCGGGTCTCGCAGCCTGTGTGGTGACGGTCAGAGACGTTCCGGGTGTACCAGCCAGGTTCACCGTGAGCGTGTTCTTTTTGGCCAGGGTGACCTGACGTTCGAGTTTCGCGTTGTGGCCGTTGAAGTCGCTGGGTGTGAGCAGCGGTGCTCCGTTGAGGACAACCTCACCGGCCGAGACGCCCTGCACATCGAAAGTGATGAGAGAGGATCCGGCTTCGGCGCTGAATGTGTCGCTGATCGTCTGAGGCGCGCCGGTTTGCCGCGTATAGGTTTTGGGCCCGAAGGGTGCCGCTGCCTGAGGCAGGTATTTGATGCTGCTGACCGGTGTGTTGGAGCTCTGCAGGCCGATGCTCTGGGAACCGAGTCGAATCGGTTGACCGCGTTGTTGAAAAACGCTTGGGTCGTCTCCCTTCAGCATGCTGGCGTCTGACTTTGCCGTTTCTGGCGTGGGGGCCTGCGTGCAGGACGCGAAGAGAAGGGACGTCAGGACTGAACAAGCGAGTTGTGCCTTGTGCTTCATCTTTACCTCATTTGGGAAATTACCATGATGCGCTCATGTTCGATTCACACTTTGTGGCAGTGGCTGTTCATGAGGTGTTTTCGGAGAGCCATGCAGGTCAGGTGTTCCCCTCAGTACCCGACACTTTCCCGGGGGGCTTGAGAAAGGTCGGCTGAGACGCGAGAACAGAACGCGTCTCCCGATGTCCTGGCCAAGCTGACCCGCTGCTTTACCGCGCACTTCCCGGAGTTCCGAAAGAACCAGGTCGAGCTGCTTTCTCTCATGGTGCTCGCACTCCTTGGGGGCAAGGACGTCCGGCATGCCGAACTCGCCGCGCGCTTCCCAGGAAGCGCGCAGACTGACTCTGTCATCCGCCGTGTGGAACGCTTCTTTGACCGGCATCCCATTCAGCCAGCCGATGTCGCCCGGGTCGTTCTGACGCTCCTTCCCTCCGCGAAACCACGGGAATTCATCCTTGACCGGACGTTCTTGGGCAGAACGGACGCCCATGAGGACGCCTGCCCGCAACTGGAAGTACGGGCAGACCGATGTGAACGTCCTGCTCCTGGCTGTCATCTGGCGGGGCGTCGCGATCCCCCTCCTCTACGAGCTGCTGCCCCATGGGGGCGGCAGCCATACGGAGATCCGGCACACCCTCATGGACGATGCCCTCTGCCTGCTCCGTGCAGCGGACATTCGGGTCCTGTACGCCGACCGTGAATTCGTCGGCTATGACTGGATTCAGGGACTGGCACGCCGTGGAATTCCCATCTGCGTGCGACTGAGGAGTGACACGCTGATGGACGACTGGACCGCACAGGACTGGCTGAGTCGTTTGCAGACCGGCATGGCCGGTCTGCTGGTCGATGACACGGTGGTCTACGGGCAACCGATGAATGTGGTTCTGACGCACACGCGAGATGGTGAGGCGCTGATCATCGCCAGTAACGCGGGGTCAGTGACAACGATCCAGACGCGATATCGCCGGAGGTTCCTGATCGAATGCCTCTTCAGAGCACTGAAGAGCAAGGGCTTTCAACTGGAGGGGACGCACATGACGCTCCACGATCACGTGGAGCGCCTGCTGTGCCTGTTGACGTTGACCTACACGTGGTGTGTGCTGGTCGGGATCACGTTGGACTGCCCGAAGAAGGCGCATGGTCGCCGAGCCTGGAGCGTGGTGAAGATGGGCTTGCGAGAACTGGTCCGGTCGTTCAGCCGGGAGTCATCACGCCTGTGTGACTTGATCCACCTGTTGGTGGCGTCCCAGACGAAATCGCCGGAAAGTGTCGGGTACTGAGGGTGTTCCCACCCCGCCGTAGGCAACCTTCAGACAGTGGCGTGACCACGCACAAGGTGAAACCGTTTTTCCGACTCAGGCCGTGTGATCAGATCTTCCTCCTGTCCTTGAAGCTATGCGGACGCTGGAGTCCACCACGACAGTGCCGTCGCATCTACCGCACTCATCTGCGCGGCGAGATCGGCAGCGCCTCGACCCGCGCGGCGCGGCACGCGGCGACGAACGCCGCTCCAGCCGGGTGCATCGTCACGCCCTCAGGGTTGAGGAGCACTTCCCGGAACCGGCGCTCGAGCAGGCCCGTCACCACGACCAGGCCCTTCGCGGTCTCGCGGATCAGGGCGCGGCCCGTGATGGAGAAAGTGATGTCACCCCGTGTCCAGTACACCCCTTCGGGGAGCGCGTCGATCACCAGACTCACGCGCCGCCACCGCCCGACGTCAGCGCGCTGGAAGCCCCCGTACGGGTCGGAACGGAAGTACTGGGGGAGCGGGGCGGTGGTGAGGTGGTGTGCGACGTGCGCCCGTACCGCCTCGTTCCATTCCTCCTGCTCGCTGGGCTGGTACCCGTGGGTCACCCAGAACCGCGCCGCTTCCAGCTCGTACGGCCCGAACACAGGCGTGAACGGCACGTCGAGTCGCACCCAGGGGGTCAGCGTCCATGTGTCTGGCCCGCATGGAACGAACACCGACCAGTGGTGCTTGAGGAAGGCTGTGAGGGGCTGACTGGGTGGCCCGAGAACGAAGGCGAGGCGTTCCAGGTGCGCGGTGCGGGCCTGACCGCACCGGCGCAGGTGCCCCGTCAAGTTCGTGATCAGTCCGGCCGTGTGCCAGGCTTGCTGAGCGAGCAGGATCTGCACGTCCTGCCGCGCGACGCGCCACTCAGGCCGGTGGATGGTCAGCCGGGGCGGCCGCTGGCGGGGCACGGGGGACACCTGGCACGCCGCGCGGGTCAGGGTCAGGTGGGTGGCCCGCCGGGCGCTCGCGTGCCTCGTGACGGTCACTGTGACGGCTGCGTGGTGCTGCGTGAAGGTGATGGTGGATGCGGGGGCCGGCGCGGCGCCATCGGCCCAGTCGGTGTCGGCGCTGGCCCAGTCGTCCGGCGCCGGTGCTCCGCCGGTCACGGCAGCGGCAGCGCGGACTGCTGCGCGGTGAAGCGCGCGGTGAGCACCACGTGACCCTCCTCCAGCAGCCACGCGCGGCACGCGTCCCACAGCCCGCCCGGTTTCAGGTCACCCTCGGCCCGTTCCTCGAACACCCACACGATCTCGATGTCATCCCGGACGTACGAGTTCGTCCGTTCCTGCAGCAGGTCAAGGGTCAGCGGACTGAGCTGGGCTTCCACGGCGACGCGGGCACCGTCCTTGAGGGTGATCACGGCGTCGGCGATGCGGCGCAGGTGCGGGAAGCGCACCTCGTACTCCACGCTCGCCACGTCGTCTTTGAAGTGCCGGCGGAGCGCTTCGGCCGCCGCATGCTTGAGTTCCTGATGACGCGGGCTTTCCTTCTCGCTTTCCACTTCGAACGGGCAGGCACTGGCGTCACGCTGGTGCGCGAAGTACCACGCGCGGAGCGGGCCCATGCGGGGCGTCATCGGGACGCCACAGAACTTGCAGTGCCAGGTCTGCGCCTTGATGTCGGCTTTGCTGCGCTTGCCCTTGAGGGTGGGCATGTCCAGCGGCGAATCTCGCAAGGTGCCTGGCACCACAATGCCGTGAAAACTGGTGAACTGGTCGGCCACAAAGTTCACGTACGTGACACCACTGCCTACGCCAAAATATTTGGGGTTCTGACCACTGTAAATGGATTTCACAGGCACTCGAAAGCGCAGGCCATCCACCGAAGCGACATACCCCTGGCCCCAGGCGGGTAGGTCCGGCAGGGTGGACTGAAAGTTCACCAGACGAGCATTCGCCGCCGCGATGGTTTCAGCCCGGACATAGTTCTGGCTGACCCAGGAGAGACGACTGGACCGGAGCGCCTCGCGCTCCGGTTGCACGACGGCGTCCAGACTCACGTTGCAGGCCTCGGAGAGCAGCACGGCACAGACGCTCATGGGCAGGTGCTCCACCCGGCTGCGGCGCTCACTGAGGTGCTGGAATTCATCGGCAAAGCCCGTCCAGCGGTGAACTTCCAGGAGCAGGTCAGGGAGGTCGATCCTGGGTAAACGTGCGGCCACATCTTTGTGAAGCTGCCGCAGACTGGGCGGTTCATCCTGCGCTTCATCAAGCTGCAGCACCAGACGCGATTTCCCGTCCACCTCCTCAATGGACGCAGAGGCATTCTCGGGGAGGCGTTCGGCCAGGAGGTGGTAGGTCTCATCCAATTGCCGCTCCAGACGGGCCAGGACCACTGCAGGATCAGGGTCGAGATCAAGACTGCGGCAGACTTCCACCTTGAGGTCCGCCCAGCGCGGCCCCGAGAGGAGCCGCAACCTGGGGTCATTGAATTTGTCGCTGGCTGGCACATAGAGGTCGCGGCGCTTCAAGCTCAGGTGCAGCTGCTCCAGTACCCCGAGGGTGTACGCACTGCGCTGCACCTCACCTGCCGCAGATCTCAAATGCTTTCCCCAGCGGCCGGTGATCCAGTCGGTAGGCAGCGATGACAGGTCTTTCTTCCGGCGCTCCAGGGTTCGCAGGGCATTGATAGCGGCCAGCAGAGGCTGACCGGAGCGGTTGGCTTCAAAGCCCACCGTGTGCAACAGCGTCGGAACAAATTGCTGAACGTAGCTGTAGCGGGCCAGCAACTGCTCAATGTGCCGATCAGCGGTCGGTTGGGTCAGCTCAGCAATGGCCTGAACGGTCCGCTCCAGCACATCTTTTGAAACAAGGGTCAACACCTGCTGTGAAAAAGCATCAAAATCATGCTGCTCCGTCTTCAAGTGCTCTAGAAACAAGCGAGTCAGCTGGTTCTGAGAACGGGCCGCTTCTTCCAATGAAGGCAAGGAGGCCAGCTTCTGCTCGGTGTCCTGGCGTTCTATCCGGTTAAAGACATCCGTCAGCAGGCTGTCGAGCACGGTCAGGGCGTCATCCAGCGCACTGGCCTCCAGGCGCGAGACCGTGACGAGCAACACCGCCAACTGACGGGACGAGGTCAGCCTTCGTAACGTCTGCGTCTTCGACCCCAGTCCTATTCTTGACAGCGTGTCCAGGCGCTGCGTGGGGAAGGAACGTAGGTTAACGGTCCGCACACCGACCTGGCGAATCCGTTCGACCCGCTTCAGCGCCCCGACCAGGCCCTGGGCCGAAATGGAAATCGGGGCTTGGCGGAGTTGCTCGAAGGAAGAGACTTTGGCCCGCTCAGGCACACTCAGCAGGGTGACCAGACGCTCGCGCTGCTCAGGGCTGAGCAGCGCCACCAGACGGTCACATAACTGTGTCTCACTGCGCTCCTGCACCCGGGCAATCAATCGGGAGAGGGTGGTCACACCTGGCAGAATGATGTTGTGTTCGTAGAGGCGGGCCGTCGCCCGGTCCAGCAAGAGGCTTGGAGATTCGGCTTGTAAGTGGGTGCGGGCCATCAGGAACCGGATCAAGCCGATCCAGACGGCGGGCTCGGAGAAGACGCGGTAGCCATACGTTTGCCCGATGTCCCGCTGGTGGTCCCATTTGGTTTCACCTTGACGGTAGCGATCAAGTTTGACCTGCTTGGCCTGCACACCAAGTTGCCGGGCGACAAAGCGCAACACATTGGGGGGCACATCGAGTGGATTGAGGAGGAATGTGCCCAAAAACCGCAAGGTCGTGAGCTGGAGGGCGTATCCGAGGCGATTATGCTTGCCTTTTTTCGAAGCGATCCGCGTGTGATCGCGGTCATCCAGAATGAAATACCGCCGGAGTTGCTCGGGACGGGCGGTGCATTGAACTGGCCGTACTGATCGGTCCCTCCTGCGGCCAGTTCAGCAGGCACAGATCAGGCGGCGCGGCGCAGGAGACGGAGAATGGTACTGGGATGCACCTTGAAGAGCCGCGCACACTGCGCCGCAGTGTGCCGCCCAGAGTTCACCGCGTCACGGATTTCCTGCTCTTGTGTGGAGGTGAGCTTGCGTTTGCGGCCGCCCACCCGGCCTTCCCGCCGGGCCTGCTCCAGTCCGGCCCTGGTGCGCTCGCGGATCATGGCCCGCTCGAACTCGGCGAACGCCCCGACCATCTGCATCATCATCCGGCCTGCTGGTGTCGTGGTGTCAATGGCTTCGGTGAGACTGCGAAAGCCTGCACCAGCAGTTTCGATCTTCTCCATCAGGTGCAGGACATCCTTCAGGCTGCGGCTGAGCCGATCCAGCTTCCAGACGACGACGATATCGCCTGGCCGGAGCTGGGCGAGCAACTTGTGTAATTCAGGTCGATCCCAGCGGCCCCCGGACGCGTGTTCGGTGAATACGCGCTCGACTTCGGCATCTTTCAGGGCGCGGAGTTGGGCGGCGGTGTCCTGATCCTGCTGTTTGCTGACGCGAGCGTACCCAAGCTGCATAGCGCCTCCCCTTGTTGCGTCAGCCTATTGCCAATGAGGAGTATTGTGCAATATGGATGTGCAACGCGGGGAGGCGCAGCTGGTCAGAGGCCGAAACCTATTGCGGAAACGGCCGTTTCTGCAACCTTAGCGTACAGTCAGGACTGATCCGTGTCGTGACCCCACATTGGGCGGGTTGGAGGCTCCTGCAAGATGGGCATACCCGTGGCCGCTATCCGCTGTTTTTCCCGCCAAGGATCGACGACCCCCTGGTCATCTGGTATTTTGAGACTCCAGGCGATGGCATTCGCCTTTCAGAACCGCCCCGTGTCCGGCTGATAATGCCTACCCTTCAGGACGCAGGGGGAAGCTATGCCCATCTGGATAGGAATTGCACTTGGCGGCGCCTGCGGTGCACTGGCGCGTTACGGTCTCAATCTGGTGATCCAGACCCGGCTCGGCCCTACGGCCTGGGCCGCGTTTCCGCTCGGGACGCTGGTGATCAATGTGCTGGGCTGTTTTCTCCTGGGGCTAGTGATTGCCCTGAACGCCCGGGGTCTGGTCAGTGCCGAGTGGCGTCTGGCTTTCGGAACCGGCTTCGTCGGGGCCTTCACGACCTTCAGCACGTTCACCTGGGAAAGTGATCTGCTCCTGCGCAGCGGCGAAAGTCTGCGCGCCTCGCTCTACATCGTCGGCAATCTGGTGTTGGGCTACGTGGCCGTCCTGCTCGGGCGCTGGGTGGCCATCCGGCTCGAAGGTGGATTATGACGTGGCAGGATGCAGAGTTGCTCCGCTGCTACTTGGGCAGCACCGACAAAGTGGGCAGCGAAACGGCTTACGATTGGCTGGTCTCTACAGCACAGCGGGCAGGCCTTCCTGGAGCCACCGTCACCCACGGGAGTATCGGCTATGGCCAGGATGGCCAGATTCACCGCAACCGCGCTTTTCAGTGGGCCCCTGACCTTCCTGTGGTTGTCGAATGCGTCGCCTCCACCACGCAGCTGGAAACGTTCCTGGCCGAGGTGGCCCTGACCTTGCCTGATCTCCTGATCACCCGCCAGGCGGTTCGTCGCCTGATGCGGCGCGGTGAACATCGATGAGTGGGGCTGAACCACTGTGTTTGCTGCGCTGTTATACGCGTGCCGGAGATCAGTTGGAAGGTCGGCCTCTGGCAGATGTCGTCATCGAGACCGCCCGTGCCCTTGACCTGACACTGGCGTTTGCCCAGCACGGAGCAGGCGGATTTGGACGGCGCGGTCAGGTCGCCAACCCCATCCTTCTGGAGATGCGCCCGGCCCAGCAGCCCATCATCGTTCAAATTCTCGGCCAACTGACTCAGTTGGACGCCCTGTTGATCAACCTGCACACCAGGGGTCTCCCTGACCGACTGTGCGTACTTGAACCCTTCGCGGCCTTCGATGTTCAGGGATAGGGCGGTGGGTGTCTCCAAAGCAGGAGACACATGAAGTCGGGATAATTCACCAGTCCATTCAGGAAAGACCGGGAGTGATCCATCGCTCCCGGCCCTCCAGCACATTTCATCTGTACACGACCTGACGTCCAATTCAGGGCTGATTCTGCCCCTGCAGAGCCGCTGTTCTGGACTCCAGAAGTCGGTGCATGTAATCGATCTCCAGCGCCTGTTCCGTCAGGATTTCCTGGGCCAGTCGCCGCACCTGCGGGTCCTTCCCGTAGAGGAGCTCGGCCTTTGCGGCGTCCACTGCCCCCTGGTGATGCGGAATCATCATGGTCAGGAAATCACGGTCCGGGTTGCCGGAAGGCGTCGCCGCGTGCATACCCGCGTGCATCCGCATCATGGCCGAGTCCATCAGACCCTGGAAGGTATTGCCCGCAGCGAACGCGCCGCCGGTGAGCAGCAGGACAAGGGCGACCCGCCTCACTTGCTCTGCACCAGCACGGTCGCCCCGCCTACTTTGGCCACCACGCTCAGCTGACCGGCACCCTGCGGGGCATTCAGGAGCTGCTTGACTGGCCCGATGGTCTGTGCGGTCACGCCGCCCTGGGCCGTGGTCATCAGGGCGGCGAGGTCCTGCGCCTGCCCCGTTGGCCCGGTCAGGCGCAGCACATACGCCGTATTCGGGGTCAGTCCTGTCGCGACGATCTGCACCAGATCGACCAGGCCCAGGGGATTGACGCTGACGGTGGCCCGGGCTGCGCTCCCGGAAGTCAAGGTCAGGGTCAGTGTGGCTTTCGTGCTGTCCAGGGGCTGTAAGTGAGCTGTGCCCGCACCTGAGCGCACTGCGCCGGGCACATAGACCAGCGCCTGTGGCAACTGCCCGGTGGGAACCTGACCAGTCACCGTGTTGCTGGCTGTGTCGATGATCTGGACCTGGTCTGCCGCTTCCAGTCCTACGTACACCCGTTTCCCGTCCGGCGCGGCCCAGGCACCATGGGGGAGTGCCCCCGTCGGAATGGTCGCCACCAGCCGGGGCGCAGCGTCGCGCGTATATACCTTGACGACGTTCAGGCCGCCCACAGTGACATAGGCGAAGCGGCCCGTGGGTGTATCGGCCAGGGCGACATGGTTGGTGACGGGGCCGCTGTCCAGCGTCGCCGTGATGTCGAAGGGTGGGCGCGCCCGCATGACCTGCGTTTTGCCGCTGTCTTTGAGGGTGAACCAGACCTGATCGCCCTGCGGACTGACCGCCAGATTCGGGCTGAATGGGCTGGCCTGCGGGACCCGCGCCACGACCCGGTACGTGCGCGTGTCGATGACACTCAGTTCCGGGGTGAAACTCGAAGGCACATAGGCGTAAGGCGCTTTCGGATTGAACAGCACCATGCCAGGGCCGTCCGGAACAGGAATACGGCGCGTTTCGGTAAAATGCACGGGATCGACGACGGAGACGTAGTTCTCGCCACGCACGGCCACCCACAGTTCACGTCCGTCCGGGGTGAAGAACGCCTCGTGGGGACTGCGGCCCAGGTAGACCTTGCCGCGCACCGCGTTGGTGGCGGTATCAATCAAAGTCACTGAGTTCGAGCCTATGGAGACGGCAGCCAAGGTCTTTCCGTCGGGTGAGAAGCCGAGGCCGTGAACCAGCAATTCCCCTTTGTACAGTGGTGAGAGTGCGGCGGGCGCCTGTGTGCCCAGCGAAATGACGCCCAACAGTTTGAGGGCGACTGGGTCAATGACCGAGACGGTATTGGAACTCTGGTCAGCGGTGTACACCCGGTCACCCACCGACTGAGCGAAGACGGGGGCCGAAAGGAAGAGTGCAGAACATAGAGTCAGGGTGCGGATGAAGTGGTTTGACATGGAACTCCTCGAGGATCTTTTTTTTCGGCAGGAAAGAGCTCGCCTGGTAGGCGGCCCTGACCACGGAATCTGGTCTGACTCCGCTCTGCCTGCTGACGTTGATCGTTCAGGAACAGGGCGTGAGCCGCTCCTCTCCTTCCTCAGCGACGGACAGCGCTCCAAACGCCCATGAAGCCCTCGCCGAGCGCGTCACCGCGCTTCAGGTCGTTCTTCCAGTTGTATACAGGCAGGCCGTTGTAGGTTACCTGAAGGCTGCCATCCTTGCGCGTCAGCGTGCCAAGCTTGCCGCGCACCGCCACGCCCGCCGTCAGGCCGGTGGCCGGGAACTGCGCCACCAGCAGGGGAGGCCAGTTGGTGGCGCAGGCTCCCTCACAGTTGCTCACTCCGGGCGCGTCCTTGGCGAAGGTATAGAGCGTCAGGCCGGTCGGCCCGGCCAGCACCATGCCCAGATCGTCCACCCGCGACACCTGCACGCTCGGGCCGGCGTTGGCCGCGTGCCAGACGTTCATGAAGCCCTGACCGTTGATGTCACCGGGTTTGGCGTCGCCCTTCCAGCTGTAGAGCGCCGCGCCATCGTAGCTGAGCTGGGTCTGACCATCCTTGCGGGAAATCAGGCTGAACTTGCCGCTCAGTCCGGCGGGCAGGCGCGGAACTTCGCTCAGCAGCAGGGGCGGCCAGTTGGTGGCGCACACGCCTTCGCAGTTGCTCACTCCCGGCGCGTCTTTGGCGAAGGTGTAGAGCGTCAGGCCGGTCGGCCCGGTCAGCAGGGTGCCGAGCCGGGCGTCCCGGCGCAGCGTGACGGGCGCTAGCGCGGTCATCTTCATCTGTATCGCCGGGGCGGTCTGGCCGGAAGCGGTCTGCACGGGAGCAGTCTGGGCCATCACGGGCGTGAGGAGCGCGAGGGTGAACGTGAGGGTCAGAGTGCGGGCGGTCGTCATATGGGTCATGGTGGTGCCTCCACCTTCCCGTATGCCGGGCGTCGCCCGTTTGGATGCATTCAGAGTTCGGGCAGCCGGGTGCGGCCCAGTGGGTGGGTCGGGGCCGGGCTACCCCCGGCGGGTTCGGTGCTCACGCCCACCGAGTCGTACCCGCGCCACGACACCTCCAGCACCGTGCCGCCCGTCAGCCCCAGGCTGGTCGGTACGCCCGCACGCGGCCCGCTCGTCCGCCGTCCCCACGCCTGATACACCTGCCCCGGTGCGGCCTGTCTGTCCAGCACCAGCAGCGCCCGGCCATCCGACCTGACGTACATGGCCCCGTAGGGCACACCGGTCTTCGAGGCGAGCGTGAGACGTCTCGCCCCCTGCTGCCACTGCTGCACGCTGCTTTGAGCGGTCGCCGCAGGCTGGGCCGGACCGAGCTGGAGGTACCCCCCGACCGCCACGATCAGAGCGACGGCTGCAGCCAGAGGCCAGACTGGAAGCCACCTGGAAGGGGCCGAGGGCAGTGACGCCTGTGCGGACAGACGTTCAGGAGACACCACGCCCCGCCGGGCCTGAATCTTCTCCCAGCTCCCTGCTGGCGCTGGGACGCCGGGCAAATCGTTGGCCAGTGAGAACAGGGCGTCACGCAGCCGGCCCACCTCAGCGCGGCAGACAGCGCAGCTCAGCAGGTGGCTCTCCACATTCACGGCCTGTGCCGTATTGAGGCTTCCCAGGACGTATTCAGGCAGCAGGTCGCTTGGATGGTCGCCGCTGGAACGGTCTGGTTGACGGGTCATGGCAGCATCCTTTCTCTGAGTTTCAGCAGGGCGCGGCGCAACCGGCTCTTGACGGTGCCGAGCGGCAGGCCGGTGCGGGTGGTAATCTCAGCGTGGGTGTAGCCACCGAAGAACATCGCTTCCAGCAGGGCCCGGTCAGTGTCCGGTAAGCCGGCCAGGGCGGACTGTACCAGGGCCTCGTCCAGCGAATCACGGGCAGTGGGAGCAGGCACATCGAACGCTCGGTCGTCTTCCCATTCCTGTTGCCGCTGTGGACGGGCGCGCCGGGTCCGCAGCCGTTCCAGACAGAGGTGGTGGGCGATGGTCAGCACGAAGGTTTTGACGGTTCCCCGCGACGGTTCATATACATCGGCCCGGTCCGCGAGCCGAACGAAGGTGTCCTGGAGCGCCTCCTCGGCGTCTTCCGGCGTGCCCAGCATCCGCAGGCAGACGCGGTAGGTGACGCCGGACAGGTCATCGTACAGTTCCCTCAAGGCGTCGTCCTGCCCATGCTGCAGTTGGACGATCAGCCGCTGATGTGCGGTGTCAGATGTAGACGATACCCGAAGTTCGAGTAGGTTCACCATTGGCCCGGGTGATACAGGTCGACGCCAGTTTCGGCGGGGAATGGGCGCAGCATACATACCTTCCTTTATGCGCAGAGTACATGTTCTGGATGCAATGGTAGTTGGCTGGAACTACCAGCCAACTACCCCGTTGGTGGAGACCTCCACCTTCGTGACCGCGCCGCGACCACTCATCGCCAGTCCCTGCACGTTCAGGGGCAATCCTGCCGGGGCCTTGACCGTCTCGTCAGGCGTCACGATGAATGAGCGCACCGGCATGCTGCCCACGGGCCGGAACTTCACAGTCTTGGCCTTCACGGCTTCTGGAGTGGTCGTGCCGCGCAGGTTGTCGGGTTGCAGGTAAGCGGTCGCCATCCAGAAGTTGTCGTCGGGCTTGGTCAGGATCCGGATAAAGCTCAGGGGCTTCATCCAGTACGTCGCGAAGTAGCTGGGCACGACCAGTCGCACCGGAAACCCGTTGACCATCGGCAGCGGCTGGCCGTTCATGGCGTAGGCCACGATGCACTCGTCCAATACAGGGTCGTTCACGTTCAGGCTCTTCTTGTAATCGGCCCCACCGCTGCCGGGTGCGCCCGCACCCTTGTCCAGGCTCTGAAACTGCACCTGCACGCTGCCGGATTTCACGCCCGCTTTCCCCAGCAGGTCACGCAGGCCCATCGCGCCGTTGCCCCACTGCCCGCCTGGACGGCGCGGCTGAAAGCGACTGCGGCTGTTGCACGTGCAATGCATCACGGCGTTCACGCTGACCGCCTCGAAGTCCTGGGTCAGTTGCGCCAGACTGAACGACTGCGGCGTGCCCACGTTGCCCTCGATCTTCAGCCGTTAGGTCTTCAGGTCGATATTGGTCGGAAACAGCGACAAGTTCGAGCGCACAAAGAATGCGGCGGCGGGCGTAAAGGGGCTTTGGAAGTAGACGCGGGGCGTCTCGTACAGCGGGGGGCGGTCCACCAGCCGGATCAGCGGAACCTTCTGTGGCAGGGCGATCAGCGGTCCCAGGCCATTCCAGCCGTCCAGCGGACCAGGGCCACTGAAGATGGGGGCGGTGCCGGTGGTCACAGTCGTCTGCGCCTGAGCGGTGCGGCCAGGGTCAGGGCGGCTCCGGCGCTGCCAAGCAGGCCCAGGGCGGCGCGGCGGGTCATGGGGGTGCGGTCGTCGGACATGGTGGACCTCCGGTGAATGAGGGGACGAGGGGAATCTATAGAAGTCAAAGCAGGCTCAGGGACGGGGCAGCCCGGTTTCACGCGAGAGGGGGGGCACGCCGAACAACTCGCCGCGCCACACGCCGCGCAGGGTGTGCGCCGTGACCAGTCCCCACAGCGCCGTGAGGACCACCACGAACACGTGGCCCAGATGGGTAAAGACGTCCAAATGGGTCAGCGCGCCCAGGCCAAAGGTCGCTGCCGTGTAGACCCCCAGCGGGAAGGTCAGCCCCCACCAGCCCAGGTTGAAGGGCAGCCCCCGGCGCACGAACCGCAGGGTGGTCAGGGTCGCCAGTGCCAGCCACCACGCCCCGAAGCCCCACAGCACCAGCCCGCCCGCCAGTCCCAGCCCGGTCAATACCGGGGCCAGTTCGCCCAGCCCCTGCGCGGCCAGCACGCGCGGCGCGGCCTCGCCCAGTTGCAGCAGGGCCAGGGCACCCGTCGCCAGCGGCCCCAGGGGCAGGAACATGCTCACGGCCAGGTCGGGGGTGGGCAACTTGTGCTGGGCCAGCCGCAGGATCAGCACCGTGATGACCATCAGGGCCAGCGGCACCGACAGCGCGAAAAGCACGTATCCGGCGTAGACCAGCGTGGTCGCGCTGCTGGTGTCCAGGTGCGGCGCGATCAGTCCGGCGCTCGCGGCGGCCACCTCCGAGGCGACGATGGGCAGCAGCCACACGCCGGTCATGCGCTCCAGGGCGTGGTCCTGCCGGGTGAACATCAGGTAGGGCACCAGCAACCCGACCCCCACCGAGAGCAGGGCGTCGAAGGCCCACAGGTCGCGGGCCAGCACAGCCGCGCCCTCGCCCCAGCGCGGGACGCCGAAAGCGATCAGGCCGTTGATGACCGTTGCCAGGCCCATCGGTACGGCGCCCAGGAACATGCTCTGGACCGGGTGGTGCAGCGTAGCCAGGCTGTCTTTCGGGAACAGGGCGATGCGGGCCACTGAGAGGGCCGTGAACAGGACCAGCAGGACCATGTTCAACACCCACAGACCTTCACCCAGGAGTGCAGTGCCGGGCAGCGGCAGGTGCGGGAGCATCAGGGCCAGGATGCCGGTGCCCATGGTCGCGGCGAACCAGTTGGGCGTGAAGGCCTGCACGACAGTCAAGGCACTGTCCTGGCGGGCAAATAGAGGCGAAGCAGTCATGAATGAAGGATAGATGTCCCGTATTATAAACTCAAATTAGAGTTGATTTTACTGAGGCAAAAAATATATATATCTGGCATGGCCCTGAATCCGGAGCATCTGTTGACGTTCGTGCGGGTGGCGCGGCTGGGCAGTCTGAGCGCTGCCGCCGAGGAACTGAACCTGACTCAGCCCGCCGTGTCCAGCCAGCTCAAGT
This sequence comes from Deinococcus seoulensis, assembly GCF_014648115.1. Classification (NCBI taxonomy): domain Bacteria; kingdom Thermotogati; phylum Deinococcota; class Deinococci; order Deinococcales; family Deinococcaceae; genus Deinococcus; species Deinococcus seoulensis. The sequence continues at coordinate 14,306 of NZ_BMQM01000036.1, read as the reverse complement.
TGCTGACCCAGGCGGTCGGAGAGCCTATCTTCCGGCGGCACCGGACCGGGGTGACGCTGACCGGGGCGGGCGAGGGCCTGCTGGTGCACGCCCAGGCGCTGGGCCGCGTGATGGACGGCGCTCGCACCTACGTCCATGAGCGTCAGGGCCTGGAAACGGGAACCCTGCGGTTGGCGGCCAGCAGCACGATTGCCGCGTCCCTGTTGCCTGCGGCCCTGGCGTCCTACCATGCCCAGTATCCGGGCGTGGCCTTCGAGATCCGGCAAGGCAATACCCAGGAGGTCATGGGGCTGCTCCAGGCAGGTCAGATCGAAGTGGCACTGATCGAGGGCCCACCAGGCCCTCTGCCTGCGGAGTGGCAGGTCCAGGTCTTCGGACACGACGAGCTGGTGTTGGTGGCCGCCCCTGATCATCCACTGGTGGACTCATTCCCGGCAGATACGGTGCTGCCACTGATCTGGCGGGAACACGGTTCCGGTACCCGGGAGGTGGCGGAGCAGGCGCTGGCGCACACCAGGATGGTCGGCAGCAATCGGCTGGAACTACCTGGCACTGAGGCTGTCAAGGAAGCGGTCATTCAGGGATTGGGGGTTGCGTTGCTGCCGGAACTGCGGGTGCGCCGGGAAGTGCAGTCGGGGGTGCTGGTCCGGCTGCCCCTGGACTTGCCCGAGTTGCGCCGTCCGCTGAGCCGAGTCAGCCTGCCTCTGGACCAGGTTTCCTACGCCACCCGATCCTTTCTGAATGGGTTGGAGACCAGGCTGGGAATGAGATGAACAGCGCGTGGAAGGAATGTGCCGTCACAAACGGATAAAATCACGCTCTGATTTCAATAAACCCCGACTCTCCGTTCCATTACTACCACCGTGCCATGTACGGGCGTGGGTCGTTCGAAACCTTGCGTCAGCGTGTCTTACTCTCCACCTGACCTGCTGCACGGAATTGCCGGAAGAACCAATATCGGGGCAAGCCCAGCACACTGGTGCCTAAGCAAGGAGCGCGTGGCGTCTTGAAGGGCACCTGCGATGGAACGCAGCTGTTCAGGTATGCAGCATCGGCCGACGCCGGTGAAAACCCGACTTCTCGTTTCACTGCTACCACGATGCCGTGATGGGGGCTCTCGCCCCATCACACGGCCCTTAGCGTAAGTCTCCGTTCCAACTCTAGTGCGACCCCGGAGGCTGACACAAATGATGAGAATGCCCCCGACGGGGCATTCTTGAATGGCCATGAAACAAGAACAGCACACTGACGGGGACGCCTCCATCCTATTCCGCCGCATCTTCGACCTCCTGCGAACTGCCCCATGGTCGGATCAGCGACATGCCCGAACGTTCGCCTGGATGGTCGCCGGTCTCCTTCTGACCTGCGTTCCTCACCCAGCCGCGTGGTGCTCCTTTCGTGGTCTCCCGAGCCCGATACGCCCAGAGTCATGAACGACGATTCCTTCGCGCCCTGACGTCTTCCACCGTCCCCTGGCGCGCGGTCTACCAGCACCTCATGCAGGTCGCACTGGGTGACTGGGGTGATGCCCGCATCACCCTCGCCCTGGACACCACTCTCCTGTTCAAACGCTGGTGCGTGATCTGCGTCTCCCTCATCTACCGGGGGCGTGCCGTGCCGTTGTCCTGGCGCGTCATCCGTCATGGCAGTTCGACAGTGGGGAATCGGGAGATCTACCCTGTGCTTGCCAGCGTCCAGTGCCTGCTCGTTCAACTGCCACAGCTCGAAGAGGTCTGCATCTATGCAGACCGGGGCTTCCTGGATCACACGTTGATGGACGACTTCACCACCTTCAGATGGCAGTGGATGATTCGCGGCAAGGGTCCCATCCACCTCTTCGATCAGGACGGAACGTCCCTGGGGCAATTTCAGTCACAGCTCAGCCAACACGGTCAGTTAGTCGTGCGGCATGGGGTGTACGTCACGGGGCAGAAGTATGGGCCCGTGAACATCGCGGCGGTTCGGCCCTTCGGGCAGCGTGATCCGTGGTTCATCGTGACGAACAAACCCTGCAATGCACACATATTCGCGGAGTATCACCAGCGTACCCAGGTCGAGGAGGGCTTCCTGGACATGAAGAGCGGGGCATTCAACTTGGAGGACACGCGCCTGGATCAGGCGCACCAACTGGAGAAACTCTGGTGCGTGCTGGGAATGGCGTACCTGATGGTCGTGAGTGAGGGAACTGCTGCGACAGAAGAGGGAAAACGGCGGGAGATCGATCCACACTGGACACGGGGCTTGAGCTATGCGCAGATAGGGTTGCGTGCCATTCGCCAAGCATTGACCCGTCGAACGCCAGTCCTGGAGAGGCTGCGCCTCTCCCAGGCCTGTGATCCTGAACCGTCACGTCGTCGACGATCGCCATTCGGCTGGGACGTCGTTCAGGGTTTCTCATGACTTGTGTCAGGTTCCCAGCGGATTCCGTTTATTTCGTTGGCAGATCGGTGGTGTCCCGATCTGTCAACTCCACGTCCGGAACCCGCCCTGCTCCTACTCGCGTCCGCTCCGATTGAACGGCTTTATAAGCCATTCAATCGGAGTCCGTATCAGACCTCTCAAGCCCTGAGTTGAAAACGCCGTGTCAGCGGGGTCAAGCAGCTAAACGTACAATTTTGCGCGAATCTTGTAGTCACCCCAACGTGATGTTGAGAACGAGCAGCGGCACTTCCGCCTTAAAAGTTCCACTCCTGCGGAAGGATACAACCGCAGACTGAGCACTCAAAATCATCATCCTTCACGACATTGATCTGGGTACACGCTGGACACCGGCGGAAGGTGAACGCAGGCGAGAAGCCTTCCATGACGTCTTGAGGGAGATGCTGAATCGCGCGCTGAACAGATTCCCAGGAGTCTGGCTCAGGACAATAGCCTGTGGATTGGTTGGTGATCTGAGCGATGAATGGGGGCTGGCCTCGTTCCACGACAACCTCGCCTGCCGCCAGTACGGCGTGGCCGCCAGCGCAGACCACATGTTCGCTCCGACGTTCGGCGAGCAGCAGGACACCAGCCAGATCAACGATAAATGTAGCGGGAATGGAGAGGAGAGATGCAGGCTGCGTCTCGACCCAGTGCTGCAAATCAGCGTGATGGCGAATAGGGGTTCCAGTGGGCTCGCCTGCGACGCGCTGCAGGATGTCGAGCGGTCCAACGTATGAGTAGGCCCGTGGCATGTGAGCAAAGCGTATCGCCCGTGATCACACGGCAAGCTGAGAACTGGCTTGTACCCACCCTTGGCCTACAGAACCTAGTCAAGCTCCAGCAACTGCTCATCGGAGGGCTCCAGAAGCGAACTGGTGTGCTCCGGCGCTCCCTCATCAGTGCCCTGACGGCTCAACTCCACCCGCTCATCGTCCGGCGCGCTGACCTGGGTCTTCAGCAGCTGACTGGGCAGCTGCGCGGCCTTCGGATCAAACGGGAACGTCGGCAGTTCAGGAGGGGGCATCTTCAGGGCCGCCGCGCCGCCCGGCAGCATCCACGGCGCGAGGCGGTGCGCGGCCACCGGCGGCAGCTCCGTCACCACCACGCAGCGCTCGGCCGGCCACTGCTGCAGCTCGTCCGCCGTGATCAGCTCGCGCGGCCGCACCCCCACCGACTGCTGCACCTTCCCGTCCGTGCCGTCCGAGTTGCGCAGGTCCTCGGCCATCAGCTGACCGCACTTCCCGGAGACATACTCCGCCGTTTCGCTGTCCTTGGGCCGGTAGAAGACCTTCGTGTGGGTGTTGTCCAGAATGGTCGTCTTCCCGGCCTCCCCGTAGGCGCCCTCCAGCTGGGCGATCGACTGGACGTAGATCATGGCCACCATGCCGCGCCCCGCCACCGTGGACACCAGATCGTCCAGCTTCGGGATCGATAGTCGCCCCGCCTCGTCAAAGCCGAACAGCAGCGGCAGGGTCTGGGCATCCGGGTTCAGGTCAAAGTGCCGGATCAGGGTATTGATCATGGCCAGCAGCAGCGTGCGGAAGGCCGTGCCGGTGTACTCCAGCTCGGACTCCATGAACACCAGGTAGACCGTCGTGGGAGAGCTCACCAGATCCAGCGCCCGGAAGTCGCTCGCACCCGTCATCCGCAGGATGCCCTCGGAGAAGAGCGGCTGCAACTTCGTCAGCATGCCCGTCCAGGTGTTGTCCAGGTACTTGTTTCCTGCCACGGAATCCCAGTCGAACTTCAGTGGGTCTTCCCGCAGGAAGTCCACCAGCGATTCCCGCACCACTGGGTTGTCCACGCGCCACAGCTCCTTGCAGAAGCCCTCCAGGCCCTGCGCCGTCACCCGGCGAATGAACGGCAGCACTGGCTGCTCCAGAATCAGCGCCGCCTTGATGGCCGCCACCAGCGCGAACGTGCCGCGCCGCCCGAACGCCGCGTTGCTCCCGTCCGCGTCCGGATCGAGAATCATCGTGGCCACGCTCCGGATCGCCTCGTCGGTCGCCAGCTCGCGGAACGGATCGTAGCGGTGCCCCTTGCCCGTCGGGTTCAGGACGATGATGCGCTGCCCCATCGCCGCCCGCCTGGCGGCCGTCAGCCGGAACAGCTCGCCCTTGATGTCCACCACCACGGCGCTGTGCTCCCAGGACAGCAGGTTGCTCGTCAGGTGCAGACCCTTCCCCGACCGTGACGGCCCGCACACCAGCACGTGGCCCAGTTCCCGCTGCCCGAACGTCCCGGGCGCGATCCCGAACACGTGGCCGTACGCGAAGCCCAGCATCACGCCGTTCTTCAGCGGAAAGTGACTCTTGAGCGGCTGAATCTCCTTCTGCGACGCCCAGTGCGCGTTGTACAGCGCCTGATACCGCGTCTCCCGGCCCAGCGCGAACACGTGACCCGCCACCGCGATCACCGGCGGCCACAGCAGCAGCCACGCCGGCAGACCCGCCAGCAGAATGTAGGCGATCAGGAACGCCGCCACCGAGTACCCGAAGATCCGCACCAGGAACGCCCCGTAATTGACGGTCACCTCCAGCCCCCCGGTTCCGCAGCGGACTTCTCCGGCAGGTTGAACTGCGCCCACGACCTCATGCGCGTCGCGCGGTTCATCGCCATCTCCGGCTTCCACGCCGAACCCACCAGCAGCAGCGTGCCACCCCAGAACACTCCAGTCACATACCACGCCATCCGCAGCGGCGCCGTGTTGTGGAACCACGTCGTGACGTACGCCTCACGGCACGCCCCTGACTGCAAGCACTGCCCGAGGTACTGCGCGGTGTTGAACTCGCCCCGCTGCTGAAGCACCCGCGCCCGCGCGGTTCCGAACAGGCCCGCGTTCGCGTGCAGGAACGACTGCGCGCTGTACAGCACCGCTGTCATCAGCAGCGCGCCGCCCGCGAACTGCATCAGCCGCGGCCGCTGATCGATGTTGACCCGTGTGGCCATCCTCTTCCCTCCTGAAATCCTGTGCGGGTGAGTGCTTCGCACTCACCCCGAGCGGAGCGAGCACCAGTGGCGCGAGCACCAGTGGCGCGCTGCGGGAGGTGAAGGAGAAGGGCGGCGCTCTTCCCGCCGTTCTCCGGAAGTCGACGCGGCACGTCCTACCCGCCAAGCTCGATCTGGGACAGGCGCTCACGGGTGTTCTCCTGCACCTTCTGACGGTCCAGTTCCTTCTCTGCCTTCAGCTGCTTGTCGGACTCGTCATCGCCCACCACGCGCAGGGCCTTGAAGTCGTCACGCTCCAGCTTCTCCTGCCGCATGAACATCACGTGCACGTGCGCGTGCTCGGTGTGGGCGTGCTCACCGGCGTGGGCGAACGCGACGTACTGGGAGATGCCGTGGCGCTCCAGGGTGCTGCGTGCCCAGTCCTTGACCTGCTGCTCGTTCATGGGGGCGCCCGGCGACATGATCATCCGGTAGGCGTAGACGCTCTCCGGTTTCCTGGCCTCCTCCTCAATGAACCTGGCCACCTCGTGCTTGCTCAGGTCCTCACGCCCGGCGTTGAATCCTTCGCGGTACTGGCGCACCCCGTCCTTGTCTGGCCGATGCCCGTAATACTGGGCCGCGTCCTTGGCCTTCTGCACGCTGCCGCTCCTGACCTTCCCGCCCTTCGTCCTGACGAACGAAAATTTCGTCTTGACCACCGTGCGGGTGCTGGTGCCACTGCTGCTCCTCCCATTGCTCCGCACGCTCGCCATCCGGCGGGCGCCAGATAAACGGACAGAGGCGTGCTGCATGACCCGCCCGCTGACCCCTTCAAACTCTGGTCGTCCCATCAGCCCTCAGCCGTGGCGGGCACACCTGGCGCGCGGCCACGCACACTGGTCTCTGTCAGGGCCTGAAGCAGCTCCGGCATGTCCTCAACCGGCGTCTTCAACCGGCGCACCGCGTCGGCCCAGTACCCCTCCGAGATCCGGCGTACCTTCTCACGGTCCATGCCCTCCGTCAGCGTGAGCTGGTGCGCGATCAGGCCGCGCGCTGTTCCCGACTCCAGGCCCACGCGCACCAGCAGCTTCGCCATCCGGTTGAATCCGGTCGCCACCTCCTTCCGGATCACCTCCTCCAGCAGAGGCACCACCATCGATTCCCCCCACTCGCCCGCCTGCACGACCACCCCCTTTTCCAGCAGCTCAGCCGCCACGGCTGACAGCGACTGATTTTTTGCCAGCGCCACCCGCTCCAGCGCGTCCGCTACGTCCTCATCCACGTACGTCGTGATCTTCTTCCGCATTTCCGCCGCCTTTTCCTTGAAACTTTCCGTCGCACGTGCAAAAAACCACGACTGGCAGGACAGAAAACGAACGTGCGCGCTTACAGCACGTCAGATCCACGTGCGAACAACGCAGTCAACGTGCGAAAAAGCATGTGCTGGCGCGCGAAAACACCCAACGCACGTGCGCCCTTATCCTGCCTACCTCCGTGAGACCTTCCCTCTGACCGCAGAGATGATGAACTGCGGCGGCCTGTGCTCCACGGCTGTCTCTCCCCCGAGCGTTGTTCGGACCTGCCCGGGTGCAGCCAGGCTGCTGCGGGCGCTTCCGTGCCGGTGCTCAGGCCTGTGCACCTGGACATCCCGTGTGCCCGACATGGCCCTGCACGCCAGCCATCTGTTGCTGAAGCGTCAGGAAGGCCGCGTGAGCAGGGCCGCGGAAGTCCATCAGCGGTCCGTCCGGCGCCGTCGTCCGCCGGGCGTGGCCTGCCGCCGGATCTTCCTGCGTTTGGGGACGTCCGGGGTCTTGAGGTTCCGGTTGGCCTGGGCGAGTGCTGGCAGGTCAAGGGTGCCGCTCAGCAGTTCATCCATGGTCACGGCGATCCGACCTGCGCCGGCGGACATGGACCGCCTCACTTCACGCTCGGCTCTGTGCCGCGTCTGCTGGAGCCAGGTCTGAAAGTCAGGCGTGCTGGCGACCGCTTCCTCGTACCGGCTGACCTGGCTCTTCTTGTCCTTGGCGTTGCCGGAGTCGTAGCTGAACTTCTCAGCCAGGACGTACGCGGTTACCTCTCCTGCTTTGACGGCGGCCCGGTAGTAGGACAGCCACCTCGCGCGTTGTTCCACGGGCAGCGCGTTCACCAGTTCGCTCAGGCGGATGAAGGGCGGGTGCGGCCTGGCCGTGGCTTCCTGCGGGGGTGCCGGGTGCGGTGTCCAGTCATCGGTCATGGGTGAGCTTTCCTGAGCTGTCATGTGTCCTCCCCGGGATACGGAACAGGTCACCTGCCTCTCGCAGATGATACGAGTATCCTATAAAGTTATATCACCGCTCGAACTGCCGGACAGAGACCCACGACAGGCTCAGACTGAACCGCTCCGGCCACCCCTCAAGCCAGCGGAACATGCAGGAACCAGGCAATCCCGCGGTGTGCAGCGCGCACGCTTCCAGCTCCAGGGAACAGATGGCAGTCCGTACCGGGAAATGCCCGGGGGCACGGGTGTGTGACTGTGCAGTGCGGTCTGTGGAACTGGCCAGTTGAAGATCTGAAATCGTACGCAGGCTGACTCCAACGACAGGTGACTTCAGTTCAAGACTTTGAGCTACCCGCGAGGAGTTGCTGGAGTGCTTCGCGTGGAATCAGGTAGCGACGACCTACTCGTATGCTGCGCAGCCGTCCCGAGCGCAGCAGGGCGTTGATGGTGTTCTTGGAGAGCTGCAGCAGGGGTTCAAGTTCTTTGGGGGTGTAGACGAGTTTCTCTTGTGTGAGTCCGGTCATGTCAGCCCTCCTCGTGGGTCACGGCGTCCTGCATGGACGCGTGAAAAAGTTTCTTCGTCTGATGAATCGATGCATGTCCACGGCGCATGGTGGACTGCCGGGAGGGGCTGGCCTTTTTGTGCTGTTCAGGGTCCGTCAGGCGGCCCTGTAGACCGCGTTCCACCAGTCCGATTCTTTCAGGCGGCTGGTGAGCATCGCGCCAGGGTGTTTGATGTGCAGTTCCCGCATATCGATCAGGACCCGGTGCATCTCAGTCTGAAGGGTGTCCAGACCGCGCAGACCCTGGAGGTCCGCCTGCAGTGCCCGCCACAGCACCCGGTAGTAGTGCCGGACGCTCTGCTGGTCATTGAACACCCTGGCCAGGGCGGTACCGGCGGCCTGCACAGCGTCGCGTCGGCGTTGGGGGAACTCGGTCCGTAGGGCACTGAGCACCTCGACCAGTTCGCGCGGCCCGGCGGTCATCATGAACTCGGCCAGGTCGGTCGTGGGGTGGGAAGTGAGGGAATCTCTAGTAACCAGGGATTTCTGTCTGGTTTTTGGTAACGACCAGTGCAGGAGGTCCTGAGAAGAGTGTTTACCCACTGTGTGGGTAAGTGATTCCCTCACTTCCTGCCTGAACTGCCAGGCGGTGTGCCCGGCCTTGCGGTCGGCCGTCAGGTCCCGGTGGGTCACCAACTGGCCCTGGTCGTCGCGCGGAAGTTCTGCCGGGTGGATGCGGGCGTTCAGGCCGTCCCTGGGCGTGAGCAGGACGCACACCCAGACGCCGGTTCTGGCCCGCTTTTCGAAGACCTCGCCGGTCTCGCGGTTCAGGAATTCGGTGGTGGTCCAGTCACTCCAGGTGGCCAGGAGGCCGCTTTCACGGAGGTCACGGGTGGCGCGTTCGCAGGTGGCGGTGCTCAGTCCCGTGGCCAGGGGGAGTGCGTCGAGCACCGTGAACCAGCAGTAACTGGTGATGGCCTGGGCGTTGTGGCGCCGGGCATGAATCAGTGTGTAGGTGGCTTCGACCAGCGCGCGGTAGGTCAGGCGGGCCCTGTGGCGGGCTCGTGGCCTGATCCGGTTGGTGATACGAGCTTCAGCCAGGGCCAGGGCGCGTTCGATCTGGGCCTGGTGTGCGTGGGGTTTGGCTGCCTGCAGGGCCAGGAGGGTGCTGGTCACCGCGGCCTGCACGGCGGGCGCGCTGACCGGTGTGGCCGGGGTGGACGTGGTGCCACGTGGTGCGGGCACGGGACGTGGGTCGCTCAGCAGGGGGGGCTGCACGGAGCTGCGCAGGGCGGCCTTGAAACGCTGCGCGCCTTCCTCCTGCCGGGCCCGGTGCTGGGCGTCGGCGCGGGCCTTGTCACTCAGGTACCGCAGGGCGGCCGTGAGTTCCGCGGGCGAGCAGGCAGGGGTGCGTCCGGCGCGCAGGGTGTCCGCGACCCGCTGCACGGCCGGGGAGACGGAGGGGGAGTGTCCATGAACACTCCCGGTGTCTGAAGGGTGAGGCATTCGGTGGGGGCTCCTCTTGTACAACAGGGGGTCTGCCCGGTAGACTGAGGATACGTTCGTTCTTTCCTCGTCTATCGAGATCCTGAGAACTCCCGCCGGCCAGCGGGGGTTTTCTTTTGGGATGTCAGGCTGGATCGGGTTGGTTCAGATGACCTCCTTGTGATGCAAGTTTACAACATAGATGTGTCAAATTCCGCAGTGGGCTCCCCGGATCGTGACCGCGGGGCCTGACTGGAAATCCGATACGCCACTCTAAGGCATGGTTTCTGACCATCTGAGAGCCGATCTGTCATACGCCCCAGCAGTGGCGAGTGGGTCATCTGCCGTCTGGATCGGTGTTCTTCGGATCTCTTCGGCAGTCAGGTGGGGGTGCGCAGGTCACGTCCGCGGCCCGAATCGACGGCAGTCAGGTGGGGGTCCGTTCGGCAGTCAGGTGGGGGGTTTATTCGGCAGTCAGGTGGGGGCCCCATAACAGACAAAGGGTAGTTTTTCTCATCTGGAACGGTGAAAAGGAGTGATTGACCAGCTTGTTCAGGGATCGGGTGTGAATCACGCTGGGAGTGACCCCTGCAGGCCATCCGGCTTCGGCAGTCAGGTGGGGGTCGTTTGACAGATGGTCTCCACTTTCCCCGGTCCCGTGCCCCGGTATCCGGCGTTCTGCTCAGATCTGCTTGACAGGCAGCCTCTGACCCCGTGCGGACAGATGGCCACCGCGCGGCATTCGGCAGTCAGGTGGGGGTGTTCCGCTCCGTCATTTCGACAAGGGCGCTCAGCAGCACGTCCGGCACTTTCAGGACGACCTGACTCGCGAGCCACGTTTCGAAGAACGCGGGCCGGCCCTGCTGCCGGTCCAGGGCCTGCGTGCTCACCGGGTCGTACGTCCACCCGTCATGCACGCCCAGGGACCGCAGCAGGTCCAGCGTGGCTTCAAACCGCTCGATGGCCCTGTTCAGGTTCTTGTTCTGCCTCATGTCCATCACGTCGGGCAGCAGACTGGCGCGGGTGAGCAGGGTCTGCACGGTGATGCTGCGCACCGCGCTGGTGTCCTCCGCGGTCTCCCGGAGCCAGTACGTCACCTCGGTTCCGACCTGCTTGGCCCAGAGGTTCGTGGCGGAGTTGGCGGGCAGTTCCACGAGGCTGCGGAAGATCGGGGCGTACCGTTTCGGGAAGTAGCGGGCCCACTCGCCCAGCACGACCGTCCAGGAGCTGGGGATGACCTGTCCGTCCACCCGGCGGCCCCGGCCGCGCTTCATGACCGCGAGGACGCGTTCACGGGTGGCTTCCTCGGGGTCCTTCGCGTCGGGCATGATCAGCCACAGGCGCTCCAGATGAAAGAGGCTCTGCGTGCAGTGCAGGAGGTCTTTCTGCCGCATGCCGCCCTTGGGATGGGGTTTGAGGCCCAGCGCGCGGGCCAGTTCCTCGGGTCTGACCGTGATGGGCGCGAAGAGGTCATCACGGTCGTTCTCCAGCGCTTTGGCGGTCAGCAGCCGCCACACGTCGGACGTGCGGGGATCGAGGGTCATCAGCTGCTGGCGCAGGTGCTCTGGCCCGGCGTTCTCCTCGAAGTAGTTGAGGCTCAGGTCACCCTGACCCTCCTGGTACAGGAGGGTCACGTCGTTCCAGCCACCCGCTCCGCGGGTGGCCCGGTCAATCAGAATGCCGGGCTTGTTCGCCAGGGCCACCATCAGGGGTGGGGGTGAACTGGGAGGCGTGGGAGCTTCCCCCTGGTCCGGGGCCAGCAGGGTGGGCAGGTGACCGGCCCGCACGCCCTCCCGCAGCACCCACGCAGGAACGCGGGAAGGCAGCCGCACGAAGATCCCGTGGGGCTGCAGGTGTACGATGCGCGACCGCCACAGCTGACGTTCCTGGCTGTTCCCGGCCCGCACCCGCTGTCCCCGGACCAGGGATTCGACCTCGCCGGGCGCGACCCGGGAGCCCTGCTCAAGGGCCCACGCCGCTGCCCGCCAGCCCAGATACTCGGCCTTCAGTGCCTCCAGGGGACGGGGTGCGTCTGGAAAAGCCTCTTCCCAGCTGCTGAGCAGGAGTGCGGCCCGGCCCTCCTGACCTGCCGGCTGCAGTTGCGTGGCAATCCACCGGGCCATCTCCGGAGCTTCAGGAACACGTGAACGCGGCACAGGCATGAGTGTAGGGGAAGAGGGCAGAGGGAGACTGCTCTCTTCCCACTCAACCGGAGAGCAGACTGCCTGAAACGGTATGGGCGCCTGCGACAGCGACCTACTGCACGGCCACGCCGAAACTGGAAATCAGGGTGCGGAGTCCACCCTCAAATCCCATTCCGAGCGCCCGGAACTTCCACGTTCCGTTATGCCGGTACACTTCCCCGAAGAGCATGGCCGTCATACCGGTGAAATTCTGATCCAGGTCAAACCGCACGATCTCTTCGCCGTCATCGAGATTCTGCAGCCGGATATACGCGTCACCGACATGACCGAAATGATGGCCGGCAGCCTCATGGATGGTGACACAGACGATGACTTTGGCGATTTCCGCTGGTACCCGCTCAAGGTCGATGGTGATGACCTCATCGTCCCCCTCGCCGGCACCGTCGAGGCTGTCGCCGCCGTAGCGGACGCTGCCTGCCGCGTCCGCGGGGTGATTGTAGAAGATGAAGTCCCCGTCTCCGCGGACCTGACCGTTGGCCTGCACCAGGAGCGCACTGGCGTCCAGATCGAAGGGCTCACGGTCATCCGGGAACTTCCAGCCCAGCCCCACGCGAAGCCGGTGTAAGCCTGGCCGGTGTTCCGTGATGGATGTGTTACCGCCAGAGGTCAGGAGGACACTCACGCGCGGCCTCGCGCAGCGAGGGACGGAGCAGTACGCTCGAACAGCCAGGCAATATCGGCCAGATCAATGAACGCCAGATCGTCAGCCGTGGGTTGGTTGATCGTGACGATCCGCGAGGCCTGATGCTTGAGAATTGTTTCGAAGACGTTGCGCACCGTTCTCGCGTTCCCAAAGCTCTGGTCACGCTCGGCATACAGATTCGAGAAGTGGGATTTCAGCTGGTAAGAGGCGATCTGCGTTGACACGTAACCGTTTGATTCGCACATATGCTGGAAGATCCTCATCAGCTCCTCGCCCGTGTAATCATCGAAGTGAATGTAACGGTTGAAGCGGGAACGGAGCCCCGGATTGGTTTCGAGGAACGTATCCATCTGCTGGGTATAGCCCGCGACGATCACCACCAGGTCATCACGGTGGTCTTCCATGCATTTGAGGAGTGTGTTGATCGCCTCCTGGCCGTAGTTGTCATGACCTTCGGCTTTCAGTGCATACGCTTCGTCGATGAACAGGATCCCGCCACGAGCACGTGTAACCACATCCTGAACCTTGAGAGCGGTCTGGCCCGTGTAGCCACCCACCAGACCACTGCGGTCCACTTCAGTCAGGTGACCCTCTTCAAGCAGGCCGAGTTCCTTGTAAATCCGGGCAATCAGGCGGGCTATGGTGGTCTTACCGGTGCCTGGATTACCGGTAAAGACCATGTGGAGGCTCATCGGCATGGCTGGCATGCCCATGTCCTGCCGCATCTGGCGTACCCGCGCCAGGTTGACGGCGGCGCTCACCTCTTCCTTCACCCTCGCCAGACCGACCATTGAACGCAGTTCGTCCAGCAGGACATCCAGCGTGGGCTCCTGGACGATCTCCGTGGTGTGTTTCGAAGACGTCGCAGGGGCGCTCTTGACCAGGGTCGAACGGATCACGAGGCGCTCTGCCTCACAGGCGTCAATCAAGCGGGCGATCCTGTGATTGAGTGTGCGCACTTCCTCGTTCGCTTTCTGCCCGTCGACGGCAATAGCCACGGTTCCAATCTGTTCAAGCAGACCAATCAGACTCCGGGCGGTTGTCTTCTGCTGACTTTCGTCATAGACCAGTGCAGCCCGCAGGAACTCGGGCACCCTGCGGGCGTCGTTATCCTCCTCGAACACATCAGCGTACTCCCTGATTGTCTGTTTGATATCAACTCTGTCTTTCTTTGGCAGCAGCATCTCTGCCAGTTCGATCTCCTTGTGATGCAGAAATCCATCCGCATATAGCAGGTGGCCTATCAAGGTAAAGGCATAGAAACGGGCATCGGCATTGATTGAATACTTTTCGTTCTTCCATAACTGAGCCGCCGCAACAGGCTGCAGCAGTGTTTCTACCTGTTCGATCAGTTCGATCGCGCGAAGGTGCAAGGCGTTCATGAGAGGAATCATAACGAAGGTTCGTGCCTTTCTCAACAAAATATGACCGGTAGAACATTCTGATCTGTGATCAGAGCTCAACCAGAAGGCCGGGTGGCCGGTCAGCGCGGTCGGGGGGCAGGAGCCCGCTGCGGTCCCGCCCCCCGACCGCGAGAGTTTCCAAAAATCCCCTCCAGGGCGTAACGGCGAACATGACGTGCTGACCGGCGTTTCTTCTTGCCTGTGCCCTCATGCCGTCAGCAGGTGCCGGAACTTCCGGTGGATGTCTGCGGACTATCCATTTTTCATATACAGAAAACTAAATCGACTGCCCGATCATTCCTGATCTCACAGACCGCTCCACCGTAAGGTAGGGGGTCACCTGAGAATCGGCACCCTCTATGACTCCCCGAGCAAATCGACTTCCTGCCGTTGCAAAACTGACATCTTTCAGTTTTAAGCCGCATGCTGGCGAGTGCCGTCCCAGACGGCTAAAATCCGTTC
>NZ_BMQM01000035.1 GCF_014648115.1 Deinococcus seoulensis | reverse complement strand
CCGCAAGCGGAGCGGGATTGATGTGTTTGATGCCTTGCTTGCGCATGGCTGTACTCATTGAGTATCGTTTTGACTTCATCCCCGAAAGGACTTCGGTCGGTTTTTGCGATTCTGGAGAACACCGGGGTGGTGTTCCGTTCGCACAGTCCTGTCGGACTGTCCTGTCATCGTCATTCAACACCAGATTTTCATGCGTCCCAGCGGCGCCTTGGGGGCTTTCCGCTTCCGCCCTTCTTCTCGGGCGAAGAGAACTATATGTCGGGGCTGCCCATCTGTCAACACCCACTGCCACCCGATCCGCCGACCGACCAGGCCACCCCTCTTCAGGAAGGCAACGGAAATCCAAAAATCCCCTCAGAGACAATGCCGATAACTGTCCGCCACCGATCTGTACACCGCCCGGTGTGCTGCCGTATGCCCCTCCCAGGATCGGACCCACGCCCGCCGGCACCGCTCTGCGTAGCCAGTTCTACGGCCGCCACACCTGAACGAGCATGAACACCAGCATGACGGTGAAGCCCAGGCCCCATGCCATGCCGAACAGTGAAGAGCCGGGGAGTTCCGGCCGGTGTACAGCCTGTCCTGGGTTCAGAGGATCGTAGAACACCCGAATGGTGTCGCCCACTGCGGGCTGAGAGTCGTCTCCGAGAGAGGCGCAGTCAGGTCCCTCGTCACGGTTCCTGTCGAACACGTCCCACCCGATACGGTCGCTCTGGTAGGTGCGGCCTTTCACGGTGTACGCGTATGTCACGGCGCAGCTGCGGGACAGGGAAGAGACGGCGGCGACGCGCGCCTCTACCGGCGTCCAGTCCCGGGAGCGGATCGCGTTCAGGATGGAACTCCCCGGAAGGACAAGACCGAAGGGGACGGAACGCCGGACAGCAGTGGCGCGGGGCATGCCCGGAAATTACCAGACGATTTGCCCCGGCCTCTGCTCTCTCCTCCTTCAGCGCAGGGTTTCCGGCAGGCCGTACACGTTCCACAGGCGGTCCACGCGGTCCACGACCCCTTGGTCCATGACGATCTTGGGCGGCCACTCGCGCACGAAGCCTTCCTCGGGGAGTTTCTGCGCGCCGTCCCAGGCGAGCAGGTGGCCGTGCAGGGTCACGTCGCGTTCGGCGTCGATGTTGTTCAGGATGGTCCACCAGACGTCCTGGATGTCGTTCACGTCGGTCTGGTCGTCGCAGATCAGCAGGTGGCGGATGCCTGCGGCGGCCGGGTGCGCGGCGAACGCGGCGGCGAGGTCGCGGGCCTGTCCGCCGCGGGTCTTGCGCAGCGCGACCAGCCAGTACCCGTCCGGGGTCTGCCGCTGGGCGAGAACGCCTTCGAAGGTGGGCAGGTCGTGCGCGGCGCGGGGCGTGAAGCCCTCAGGAGACAGGACGTCCCCGGCCTGGTCGGGTCGGCTGCTGGCGGCGCTGCCGACCTCCTCGGGGCGTTTGGTGGTCGCGTCGATGATGAGTTTCCCGCCGTAGCCCCAGCCCCGGCTGGAGTGGTCGAGCACGTCGATGGGGCCGCGCGTGGTGAGCGTGTCGCGGCCCGGCACGGCCTTCTGCGTCACCTCACGCCACACGGCCTCGAAATCGGTGACGGTCACGTCCTCGTCGAGGACGACGATGACCTTGGCGAACATCATCTGGCCCAGGCCGAACAGGCCGTTGGCGACCTTGTACGCCTGCCCCGGATACGACTTCTTGATGCTGACGAACACGAGGTTGTGCGCGACCCCGGCGGGCGGCATGTGGTAATCGACGATCTCCGGGATGATGAGTTGCGCGGCGGGCAGGAACAGCCGTTCGGACGCCTCGATCAGGTACGCGTCCTCCATGGGGGGGCGGCCCACGATGGTCGCCGGGTACACGGGATTGCGGCGCATGGTGACGGCCGTGACGTGGAAGTGCGGGTACAGGTCCGGCAGGGTGTAGAAGCCGGTGTGATCCCCGAACGGTCCCTCCATCACCCAGTCCTCGCTGGGGTCCACGTAGCCTTCCAGCACGAACTCGGCGTTGGCGGGCACGTCCAGATCCACCGTGACGCCCTTTGCCACGGGGTACCGCTGGCCGCGCAGATACCCGGCCAGGACGAACTCGTCCAGGCCCGGTACCGGCGGCAGGGGCGCGGTGGCGGCGTAGATCAGGGCCGGGTCGCCGCCGATGGCGACCGCGACCTCCAGCCGCTGCCCCAGTTTCCTGGCCTTCTCCAGGTGTCTGGTGCCGGTCTTGTGCCGCTGCCAGTGCATGCCGGTGCTGTTCTTGCTCATGACCTGCACGCGGTACATGCCCATGTTGCGCTCGCCAGTTTCCGGGTCCTTCGTGATGACCAGGGGCAGCGTGACGAACGGCCCACCGTCGAGCGGCCAGCACTTGAGCACCGGGATCTTGGCGAGGTCCACCTCGTCGCCGCGCCACACGACCTCCTGCGCGGGGGCGTTGCGGACGCGGCGCGGCGGGAGGTTCATGGCGTCGCGGAGTTTCGTGACGTTGCTCAGCAGGCCCAGTTTGCTGCCGCCGCCGGACAGGTCGATGAGGTTCCGGACCTTTTCGGCCAGTCCGTCGAGGTCGTCCACGCCGAGGGCCAGCGCCACGCGTTCCTTGGTGCCCAGCAGGCCGATGGCGACCGGGTAGTCGCTGCCCAGCACGTTCTCGAACAGCAGGGCCGGGCCGCCCTGTTTGACCATGCGGTCGGCGATCTCGGTGATTTCCAGCTCGCGGCTGACCGGGGTCGTGACGCGGATCAGTTCGCCGCGCTGTTCGAGGAGGCGCATGAAGCTCTGAATGTCCGGGAAGGCCATGCGCCGAGTGTAGTGGGAGGGGGCCGGGGCAACCGTACCCGTGCTTGCGGGCCTGACGGGTGCGTGAGGGAACGCTCAGGGCCTGCGGGGCGGACTGTGCAAGCCGGATCGCAATCAAAGTTGATGTACTTTGTACACTATTGCGTTCCGGGAAGAAGCCCCTCTTCCCACCCAACCTGTCCCAGCCACCCTCCACACCCTTCCAAGGAGTCTCACCATGAACACCCTGACCCGCACCACCCTGGCGCTCGCCGCCGCACTGACCGTCACCGCCCAGGCCGCCCCCACCACCCTGCAAAAAGGCGTGCTGAAAATCGGCATGGAAGGCACCTACGCGCCCTTCACCTACCGCGACGCAAAAGGCAACCTGACCGGCTTCGACGTGGACATCGCCAGGGCCGTCGCCGCGAAGATGGGCCTGAAAGCCGAGTTCGTCCTGACCGAATGGAGCGGCATCCTCGCCGGCCTCCAGGCGAACAAGTACGACGTGATCGTCAATCAGGTCGGCATCAACCCCGAACGCGAGAAGACCATCGGCTTCAGCCGACCCTACGCTTACTCCAGCCCGCAGATCATCGTGAAGAAGACCGGAAGCTTCAACCCGAAGACCCTGGCCGACCTGAAAGGCAAACGCGTGGGCGTGGGCCTGGGCAGCAACTACGAGAAGGGCCTGCGCGACGCCGGCGGCATCAACGTCGTCACGTACCCCGGCGCGCCCGAGTACCTCGCGGACCTCGCCACCGGCCGCCTGGACGCCGCGTACAACGACCGCCTGCTCGTCGGGTACCTGATCAAATCCCAGAACCTGCCCGTGCGCGGCGCGGGCGTCATCGGCGACGCGCAGCCCGTCGGGATCGCCATGAAGAAAAGCAACACCAGCCTCAAGGCCGCCGTGGACCGGGCGCTGCTACAGATCAAGGCCGACGGCACCTACGCCAAGATCAGCCGCCAGTGGTTCGGGCAGGACGTCAGCAAACCCTGAGGCGTGAGCTATGGGCTGTAAGGACATAGGCTGATTCAGAGCCCAGAGCGCATAGCCTATACCCCAGAGCCAGCCCGGAGGGCGAATGAACACCGAACAGTTGCAACTCGTCCTTCAGAGCGCCTGGACGTCCCTGCCGACCCTGCTGGGCGCGCTGCCCGTCACGCTGGGCTTCGCGCTGGGCGCGATGGTGCTGGGCCTGCCGCTGGGATTCCTGGTCGCGCTGGCCCGGCTGTCCCGGCTGGGCTGGGTGCGGGGCCTGAGCGGCCTGTACGTGTCGTTCATCCGGGGCACGCCGCTGCTGGTGCAGATTTTCGTCATCTACTACGGGCTGCCCAGCCTGGGCATCACCCTGAATCCCGTCGCGGGCGGCGTGATCGCCCTGACCCTGAACGCCGCCGCGTACCTGTCAGAGACGATGCGCGCCGCGATCCTGAGCATCCCGAAGGGCCAGCGGGAAGCCGCGACCAGCCTGGGCCTGAGTGGGGCGCAGACCATGCGGCTGATCGTGCTGCCGCAGGCGGCGCGGGTGGCGCTGCCCAGCATGAGCAACACCCTGATCGGACTGGTGAAGGACACGTCGCTGGTCAGCGTGATCACGGTCGTGGAACTGCTGCGCAGCGCGCAACTGGTGATTGCCCGGACCTTCGAGCCGTTCGGGCCGTACCTCGCGGCGGCGCTGATCTACTGGGCAGTCAGCAGCCTGCTGGAAGTCGTGCAGCGCACCCTGGAACGCCGCTTCTCGCGCGGCAGCTGAACGCCGCCCGCTACGCGCAGAACTCCCGCCCGGACCTCACGCCGGGCGGGAGCGTTCATTGCCGGGTGGGCCGCCGATCATGCCTGACCCTTTCCTGACGGTCCGCGATCATGGGCCGCTCACGGGGGGCCGCGTACCCTGAGTTCACCAGCAGGAACAGCGTCCCAGACGGGATTCCAGCCCGGTGAATCCTTGACCGCCCCGTTCCCCCGCCCCCGCGCACCCACCCAGGAGACCCGCCATGACCGCACGCACCCAGCCCACCTGCACTCTGGCCGCCCACGCCCCCCGCTCTTCCCGTCCCGCCGCGCTGCTGGCCGCGCTGAGCCTGTGCGGCCTGTTCCCGCAGCACGCGCAGGCGGCGCCCGCCGACTTCGTGGGCACCTGGGTGAACAGCAACGTCGCCACGAGCGGCATCACCCGCATCAACGTGACCCGCAGCGGCGGCGGCCCGCTGACCGTGCAGGTGTTCGGCCGCTGCCACCCCAACGACTGCGACTGGGGCAGCGCGCCGGTCCTCACGTACGGCGCCAGCGTCAGCGACACCAACCACCTGACCGCCACCGCCGTGTACGCCAAGGGCTTCTCGAACACCACGCTGGTCATGACCTTCACGCGCGGCCGCCTGGACGTGCAGGCCCTGACGCAGTTCACGGACGGCAGCGGCCGCCAGAACTACGCCTCGCGCGACGCGTTCACCCGCTACCGCTGACGCGGCAACCTTCCCGCCCGACAGCGCGTACTGGAAGGCAGGCAGGTCAAGCGTGGCCGGTGGATGACGCCCCCACCGCGCCTCTCCCCTCCTGGTCCAGCTTCCTCCGCTCTCCTGAACTGACGCTCCAGTCTGCGCGCCGCCCCTCCTGTTCCCGGAAGGGCGGCGTGTTCCTGCGCGGCGGGTGCGTGGGCTGTCCGTCCTGGCCGACAGGCCCGCGCGGCGCCCGCGTTAGGCTGGGCGGCATGACCTCACCGATCACGCGCATGCAGCAGGCCCTCGCCGCGACCAGCCTGGACGGCTGGCTGGTGTACGACTTCCAGGGCCTGAACCCGCACGCCCGCACCGTCCTGAACCTGCCCGGTGGGGCGTTCCTGACCCGGCGGTTCTTCGTGTGGGTGCCGCGCAGCGGGCAGGCCGTGGTGCTGCACAACCACATCGAGGGCGGCACCTGGGGTGAGATCACCCGCCACTGGAACGCCGAGCGCCGCGCCTTCGGGTCGCACGGGCAGCTGGACGCCGCGTTGCGCGAGGTCGTGCAGGGCCGCACCCTGGCGATGGAGTACAGCGCGGGCGGCGCGGTCCCGTACGTGAGCCGCGTGGACGCCGGGACCATCGAGCGCGTGCGGGCCGCCGGGGCCGCCGGGATTCACAGCAGCGCGGACCTGCTGCAGTCGTTCCTGGCCTGGAGTGCCGACGATCTGGCCGCGCACGAGCGGGCCGTGAGCGTGCTGATGCAGGCCAAGGATGACGCCTTCCGCCTGATTCACGAGCGCCTGCGGGCCGGGCAGCCGGTCACGGAACTGGACGCGCAGGCCGTGATCATGCGGCAGATCGAGGCGGCAGGCATGAGCGCCGGGCACCCCGTGAACGTGAGCTTCGGCGCGAACGCCGCCGACAGCCACTACGAACCCAGCCCGGAACGCCACGCCACCCTGAAAGAAGGCGAGTGCGTCCTGATCGACCTGTGGGCGCAGGAACCGGGCCGCCCGTTCGCGGACGTCACCTGGGTCGGGTTCGCCGGGACGCCCACGCCCGAGTACCTGGGTGCCTGGGACGCCGTGGCGGCCGCCCGTGACGCCGCGCTGCGCACCCTTCAGGACGGGTACGCCGCGAGCGGCTGGGGTCAGTTGCAGGGTTACATGGCCGACCGCGCCGCCCGCGACGCCATGGGCGCCGAGTGGGAGGCGTTCTTCCTGCACCGCACCGGGCACGACCTGGGCGTCAGTATTCACGGAGCGGGCGCGAACCTCGACGATTACGAGACCCGCGACACCCGCACCCTGACACCCGGACTGGCCGTGACCATCGAACCCGGCACGTACCCGGCCGCGCGGGGCTTCGGGATTCGCAGCGAGATCGACGTGTACCTGGACCCGCAGGCCGGGCCGCGCGTGACCACCCACACGCAACGCGCCCCGTTCATCCTGGGGCAGGGCGACTGGGCGCAGGTGCGGGCGGACGGGTACGGCGAACCCCGCCTCTGAAGCGCCGCGTGAGGAGTGAGAGGCCCTTGACCTTCCGCTAAGCAACGCGGCGGACGGCGAGGCAGCCTGACCCCGGACGCGCCGTCACCCGTTACCCTGGGGGCATGGCGAACCTCAGCTCCTCCACCATCATGCTTACAGGAGCGGGCGGCGCACTGGCCACCGCCATTGCTCAGGAACTCGACGATGCCGGCGCGCAGATCGTGCTGGTCGGGCGCGGCGAGAGCCTGGAACGCGCCGCCGACCGCTTCCCCGCCACCGAGGTCCTCGACCTGGACCTGACCGACCCGGCCAGCATCGACCGCCTGCGCAAGGTGAAGGTCGACACGCTGATCCACACGGTCGGGGCGTTCAGCACCCAGGACGCGCAGAAGGCCACCCCCGACGACCTGCGCCACCTGTTCGACACGAACATGACCAGCCTGTTCAACGCGGTGCAGGGCGTGCTGCCGCACATGATCCGGCAGAAGGACGGCATCGTGATGGGCGTCAGCGCCGGGCAGGCCGCGCGCCTCAGCGGCCCGAAGGCAGCGCTGTACACGGCCAGCAAGGCGGCCGTCGCAGCGTACATCCTGAGCCTGCACGACGAACTGAAAGGCAAGGGCGTGCGCGGCTGCGTGCTGTACCCGATGGGCGCCATCGACACGCCCAGCAACCGCGACGCGGGCCTCGCATGGGAATCCATGATCGACCCGCGCGGTCTCGCCAAGAGCGTCGCGCACACCCTCAGCCGCCCCGACCGGGCGCACATCACCGAACTGAAAGTCTACCCGGACGCATAACCAGGGCCGAGCCCACAGGGCTGCGTCCTCATGGACGCCTGAACCGGGCGGCAGGTGGGGGCGCGCAGAGCAGACGCTCTCCCCTGCCGCCTGTGCGGTATGGGGCTGTGCGTTACTGCGCCGTGGTCTGCGCGGCGGCCAGCAGGGCGTCCAGTCCGCCGGTAAAGCCGTCCAGTCTGGCCCAGGTGGGCGGGAAGGGCTGCGTGGCGGTGACCTCGTTCGGGACGACCACCACGCGCATCCCGGCGGCCACGGCGGCGGTCGCGCCGTTCAGGCTGTCCTCGACGGCCACGCACGCCGACGGGTGCAGGCCCAGTTGCCGGGCGGCCAGCAGGTACAGTTCCGGGTCGGGTTTCACGCGGGCCACGTCGTCGCGGGTGGCGAGCGTCTCGAAGGCGTCCAGCAGGGCGTGTTCGCCCAGCCAGCGGGTCACCCAGGCGCGGTCGCTGCTGGTCGCCAGGGCGAGGCGCAGTCCGGCGGGCCGCACGGCGTTCAGGACGTCGCGCACGCCGGGGCGCAGGTCGGCGGCCTGAATGTCGGCGTGAATGGCGTCCCGCAGGATCGCCTGCGTGGCCTCGCGGTCGCGCTGCACCGTTTCGGGGAGCCCGGCCCAGGGGTCGAAGGCGTCCCAGGTGCCGATGCCGCGCTGCCATTCGGAGAGCGGCAGTTCCCGGTCGTGCTGGCGGTACAGTGCCTGCCAGCGGCGGAACTCGTGCGTTTCGGTGTCCAGGATGGTGCCGTCGAAATCGAAGATCACAGCCTGAATCGGGGGGAAAGACATGCGCCCAGTCTAGAGCTGCCCGCGCCGCCGCCCGCGCCTCTGCGGGTTATGACGAACTTTAGGTGGAGGCGCGGCCCGCTCCGGCCCGGTAGGCTGGGAGCATGGCCGAGTGGGTACAGGGACTGATGGACAGCATGGGGTACGTGGGGATTCTGCTGCTGATGGTGCTGGAGAACGTGTTCCCACCGATTCCCAGCGAGCTGATCATGCCGTCGGCGGGGTTCGCGGCGTCACGCGGCGATATGAACCTGATCATGGTGATCCTGATGGGGACGCTGGGCAGCGTGATCGGCACCCTGCCGCTGTACTACATCGGGCGGGCGTTCGGTGAGGACCGCCTGATCGAGTGGGCGGACAGGCACGGCAGGTGGCTGACCCTGAGCGGCAGGGACATCAAGAAGGCCGACGACTGGTTCGACCGGCACGGGTCGAAGGCGGTGCTGTTCGGGCGGATGGTGCCGGGCATTCGCAGCCTGCTGAGCCTCCCGGCGGGCATGAGTGAGATGCCGATGCCGAAGTTCCTGCTGTTCAGCGCGATCGGGTCGGCGCTGTGGGCGACCCTGCTGGCCGGGGCGGGGTTCATGCTGGGCGAACACTACGACCGGGTCGAGGCGTACGTGGGTCCGGCCAGCCGGATCATCCTGGGTCTGCTGGCCGTGGCGGCCGTCGCGTGGTTCATCCGCCGCAAGCGCGAGCAGGAGCACGCGCGGACGTAAGCGGCGAGCGATGAGACGGGGGGCGACCGCGCATGTGCAGGTCGCCCCTCCTTTCTGCTGTCTGTCGCGTCTGCCGTCTGTCGCGGTTCCCACCACGTCCTCCTGCCCCCGGTTCAGTGTTCGAGGCGGATGTGCGGCAGGCGCCGGTCGAGCCACGCGGGCAGCCACCAGTTCCACTTTCCGGCGAGTTTCAGGAAGGCGGGCACCAGGATCAGGCGCACCAGCGTGGCGTCCAGGGCGACGGCGACGGCCAGACCCAGGCCGATGCTCTTGCTGGCGACGACCCGGCCGAAGATGAACGCGGAAAAGACGATGAACATGATGATCGCCGCCGACGTGATGATGCGCGCAGTGTGCCCGACGGCCTGCACGATGGCCTCGTCGTTGTCGCCGCTGCGCAGGTATTCCTCCTGCACGCGGGAGAGCAGGAAGATCTCGTAGTCCATGCTCAGGCCGAACATCACGGCGAACAGCAGGACCGGCAGGCTGGCGTCCAGCACGCCCACGTCGGCGGGAATGCCGAGCGGCGCGGCCAGCACGCCGTGCTGCACGATCAGCGTGACGATGCCGGTGGCGGCCCCGACGGTCAGGGCGTTCATGAGGATGCTTTTCAGGGGGATCAGCAGGCTGCGGAACGCGACCATCAGCAGCAGGAACGTCCCGGCGAACACGGACAGCACGACCGTGGGCAGCGAGCCCGTGATGGCGCGGCTGAATTCCTCGCCGCCGATGGGCGCGCCGCCCAGCAGGTACGCGTAGCCGCTGGCCTGGACGGTGTCCCGGATCTGCCGCTCGAAGGCGGGGATGTCGCGGGCGGGCAGGTTGCGTTCCGGGATGACCGTGACGCGCAGCAGGGTGCGGTCGGCGCTGAACGAGCGGGTGGTCAGGGCGCTCAGGGCGGCGAGCTGCCCGGCGCTGCCGGCACCCGTGCCCGCCAGGTCACTGGGAGTCAGGAAGGGACTGAGGACGCCCTTCACGCCGGGCAGGGCGCGCAGGTCCGTCACGAGCGCCTGGAAGTCCGCGCGGTCGCCGGGGCCGTACCGCTGGCCCCTGAGGTCCAGGATCACCTCGAACTGGCTGAGCAGACCGCCGGCGCCGAGCGCCTCGACGTCTTTCAGGGTGTCGCGGCTTTCCACGCCGGGCGTCAGGCCCCACGCGCCGGCGTACCCGGTGCGCAGCGTCAGGACCGGGGAGGCCAGCAGCAGCAGCAGGGCGGCGCTGGCGGTCACGGCCAGCCAGGGGCGTGCGGTGACGCGCCGCGCGAACGCCGTCCAGCCGGCCGAGGCGGCGCCGCTCTGCGCCCACGTGAAGCGCAGGATGCGGGGGCTGTTCACGCGGTCGCCCAGCAGCGCCAGCAGGGCCGGGAGTGCGGTCAGGCTGGCCAGGACGGTCAGCAGGACGGCCAGCACCCCGCCGATCCCGATGGAGCGCACGAACGCGATGGGCGGCAGGATCAGGCCCGCCATGGCGATGGCGACGGTCAGGCCGCTGAAGGCGACGCTGCGCCCGGCGGTCTGCACGGTGCGTTCGGCGGCGAGGCGCGCGTCGGGCGTGCGGGTCAGCTCTTCCCGGAAGCGGTTGACGGTCAGCAGGGCGTAGTCGATCCCGGCGCCCAGGCCGAGCATGGTGATCACGCTCTGCGCGAAGGTGCTGACGGGCATCAGGTACGTCAGGCCGTACAGGGCGGCCATGGCGACGCTGATACTCAGCATGCCCACGACCAGCGGCAGGCCGGTCGCGACGAGCGCGCCGAACACGACCAGCAGCAGCAGCGCGATCAGGGGCAGCGCGGTGAATTCGCTGCGTTTGGTGTCGCTCTCGGCGAAGTGCGTGAAGTCGTCCGCGATGGCCTGCCCGCCGGTCACGCGGATGTTCAGGGCGGGCGTCTGGGCGCGGGCGGTGTAGGCGCGCACCAGCCTCAGGGTGTCGCTGGCGCCGTCGAGCAGCGGAATCTGCGCGAGGGTCAGGGCCAGGGTGCCGTCCTCGGCGCGGGTGCGGTACGGGCCGCTGTCCTGCGGGGGCGTGACGCGCGTGACGCCCGGCACGTTCTTCAGGCCGTCCACGAACGCCTGGTAGGTGGCGTCGCCCTGCGGGGTGCCCAGTGGGGGGCTGCTGCGGGTGACGATGACGACGGTGTTCGTGTCGCGTTCCCCGAAGCGGTCGCGCAGCAGCTCGGTCACGCGGGTCGCTTCGGACCCCGTGAGGCCGGACGCGGGGTCGGCGTTCAGCGCGGCGGGTGCGCGGGCGGCGAAGGGAATGCTGAGTGCGGCGGCCAGCAGCCACACGATCAGCACGGCCCAGGGGTGGCGGGAGACGAGTCGGCCGAGGGTCCGCATGGGTCCGAGTAGACCACGCTCGGGCCGGGCAGACCGGAGGCATGGCGACCAAGTGGAATGGGCATCAAATAACAGCATCTTACGGTATCCATTGACATTAGGTATCAGATGCCGCAAGATGGCATCACCTGAGAGGAGGTGCCGGTATGGACGAAGCGAAGCCCCCCACGGACGAGGTCCTGACCCTGGAGGAACTGGCCGCCTACCTGAAGGTCAGCGAGACCACCGCCTACACCCTGGTGCGGGGCGGTGAGATCCCGGGACGCAAGGTCGGCCGGGAGTGGCGTTTCCTGAAAGCCCGCGTGACCCACTGGCTGATGCAGGCCGGGACGGAGGAAGACATGAACAAGACCGGATTCGTGCAGCGCGATGAACTGGGCGGGGAATTCAAGCAGGAAGGCGGCCAGGAGTACGTGGCCCTGTGGCTGCCCATCACCCGCGAGGAGAAGGCCGCCCAGATCGAGAAGGCCGCCCGCGACGGCGTGAACGTCAGCGAACTGGTCGCCGACTACCTGCGCGACTGGGTCAGGGCGTAAGGGCAGGCAGTGGAAAGTGGTGAGTGGACGGTGGAACCCCCACCCCGCTCACCACTTTCCGCTTCCTACGGTCCGTTTCAGAACAGTTCGTCGTGCAGGCGGTAGTACGCGAGTTTCGTGTCGTCCACCAGGGCGCGGCCGTACAGGTCAAGGAACTGGGCGGCGTAGCGTTCGCCCAGTTCGCTGCGGACACTGCGCGCGGCGAGGGCGAGGTCGGCGTGCCGGTCCGCAATGCCGAGGCGGCCCACGTCGATCAGACCCTCCAGCAGCTCGCCGTTCAGGATCAGGTTGTCCAGGGTGGCGTCCCCGTGCGTGACCACCAGGTCCTCGTGGGCGGGGCGGGTGCGGGCCAGTTCGTTGAAGACGCTCACGGCGCTGCGTCCGGCCTGGTCCTCGTCGAAGTCATGGGCGTCGATCAATCCGGCCTGCACGCGTTCGCGGGCCAGGGGCAGGGTCACGTCCAGCGTCTGCCGGAACGGGCAGTCCCGGATGGGCAGGGCGTGCAGTTCGCGCAGCGCGCGCGCCAGCAGGGTCACGACCCGTTCCGGGTGCAGCAGCGCGTCCGGGTGGCTCATGGGAATGCCGCGCAGGCGGGTCATGGCCAGGAATTCCTGCCCGTCCTCGACCTCGAACGCCGCGACCTGCGGGGCGGGGAGGCGTCCGTGCAGCCAGCGCAGCCGCTCGCGTTCCTGTTGCAGGGTACTCACGGGGTGTGGGGCGCGGGGCTGCACCTTCACCACGAAACGCGTGGATTTCCAGACCTGCGCGCCGCTCTGGCCGCCGCTCACGCGTTCCCAGCGGGCGGCAGGCAGCACGCGTTTCAGGGCGGCCGGGAACTGGGGGCGGTCGGGGGTGTCGGTCACGCCGGGCAGTCTGGCAGCGGCACGGACCTTCAGGCAAGTGTGAAGTTCACCCGCGCCCGCCCCCACCACACCGGAGTGATCATGAACGCGTGACTCCCTCCCCCTCTCCTTCCAGACCCCCAGCCGGGCAGCCGTCCAAGCGCGAGTGGTTCAGCGAGCTGATCGGCCGCACGCGCTTCGTGGTGCTGATCGCGGTGATCGCCGTGCTGCTGGTGTCGTTCAGTCTGTTCCTTCAGGGAACGCTGCTGGCGCTGCACACCATCTACGACTCGTGGCAGGAGACCTTCAGGATGGGGATCGCCAGTCAGCAGGGCAGCATCGCCGTGGAATTCCTGGAGATCGTCAGCACCATGCTCAAGGCGGTGGTGTTCTACCTGATCGGGGTGGGCCTGTACTCGCTGTTCATCACGCCACTGAACCTGACCTCGGCGCTGGGCGTGGAGAGCCTCGCAGACCTGGAGCAGAAGGTCGTGTCGGTGATCATCGTGATTCTGGGCGTCACGTTCCTGGAGCATTTCGTGCGCTGGGAGAAACCGCTCGACACCCTGTACTTCGCGGGGTCGCTGGCCCTGGCGGGCGGGGCGCTGGTGTTCTTCCAGCGTGTCCACCGGGGCAGCGGAGGCGACCTTCAGCAGCCGCAGGCCAAACTGCGCGCCCGCCAGGACCTGTTCGAGCACAACACCGAGCAGCGGCACATCGACGACCACGACGTGGAACTGGCCGAGCAGGCCACCCAGGCCAAGCAGGAAGGCAAGGTGGACGCCGGGGGCGGCAGCGGCTGAGCGCCCCCCGGCCCGCCGCCGGGGGCGGCGGATGGTGACCGACCCGGCCACCCACCCGGCCCGGCGCGCGTACACTGTGCAGAATGAGGGTTGGTCTGCTTGAATCCCGCGCCGCGAGGCTCCCCACGTACTGGTCGGCGTACCTGAAAGAACTGGGCGCCGAGGTCGTCACGCCCACCCTGGATGAAGCCGAGTGCCTGGCGCTGGGGCGTGAGAGCCTGCCGGGCGAACCGGCCCAGGTGCAACTGGTGCTGGGCCGCATCCTGGCACTGGGCCGGGTCGATCTGGTCCTGCTGCCCCAGTGGGCCGCCGTGAGCGGCGACGCCTGGAGTGAGGCGCTGCCCGAGTTGCTCTCGCGCCGCATCAGCGGTCTGCCCACGCTGCTGGGCGTGCCCGACAGCCCCGAACTGATGGAAGGCGCCGCTGCCGAGGTGGGCATGCGCGTCTCGCAGAGTGCCGGGCGGGTGCGGCTGGCGATCGAGAAGGTCCGGCCGCTGGGCAGTTACGCCCGCGCCGAGATGCCGCCCCTGAGCCGCGCGTCACGCGAGACGGTCGCGGTGCTGGGGCCGCGCACCCTGCTGGCCGAGGACGTGCTGGTGGGCGCGCTGCGGCCCGCGCTGGACGACCTGGGCCTGTACCCGGTGTTCAGTCATGAACTGCCGGTCGCGGACGTCCTGAAACGCGCCGAGCGGATCGAGCAGCCGGACCGGGCCGCGCCGGGCGACCTGGAACTGTTCGGGGCGCTGTCCCTGCTGAGCGGCAAGGCCGCCGTACGCGGGTTCGTGTTCGTGGTTCCGGCCCGTGACGGCAGCGCCGCCGCTGCCGCCCGCAAGGTCGCGGCGCGCCTGCACAAGCCGTTCGTGCTGCTGACCGTGGACGCCGGGCAGACCGAATTCCCGGAACTGGACACCCTGCGGGACGCCCTGAACGCCCCGGCCGGCGCGCGGTCCAGGAGTGCCGCGCCCCAGGAATCCGCTGCCGAGGGTGACGCATGAAGCTGTGGCGCTGGCTGACCACCCCGGACCCCAATCCGGGGTTCACGCGGCCCAAACTGCTGAAACTGCTCGTGCGGGTCATGCTGTTCTCGGTGGTGGCGACCCTGCTGAGCAGCCTGCTGCAACTCACGCCGCTGGGGCCGTACCTGAATACATGGTGGGGCAGCCTGCTGTTCGTGCTGGCGCTGTACATCCCGCTGGCGCGCTTCCTGTCGGTGGATACCTTCGTGCCGCGCCGCCTCCAGGCCCGCGCCGACGCCGCCAGGGGCGGGACCGGTCAGCGGTCGGTGAGCAGCGCGCAGCGCCGCAAGGAACGTAACCGCTACGCCGGCGTCCGCAAGGGCGCACCCAAGTACGGGGGCCGCCGGTAGGAACGGACCTCGCCCGGACGAGGAAACAACGCCCGGCGCGGGAGTGGGCTGGTGAAAGCCTGTTCCGCCCCGCCGCGCAACTGCTGGTAGGACCGCTGGCCCGCCTGAACGTGGACCCGGCGCACGTGGTGCTGGTTCACACGGCGCTGGGCCTGTACGCCGCGCTGCTGATCAGCCGGGGCGAGCGGCTGCGTCCCGCGCTGCTGCTTCAGGTGAAGACCGTGCTGGACGGCCTGGACGGGCAGCTGGCCCGCGCGACCGGCCGCACCACCGAGACTGGCCGTTACCTGGATACCGAGATGGACCTGGTGGTGGACTTGGCGCTGAACGTGGCGATCAGCGGCGCGGCGGGTGTCCCGGCCACGCTGCTGCAGAGCCTGATCATGACCGTGGATTACCTGTGGGAACGCGACTTCCGCGAGGCGCGCGGCGAGGTGTTCCGCGACCCGCCCGCACAGGCGGGGGACAACCCGCAGGTTCTTGCGGCCCTGAAGTGGGTGTATGCCGCCTACTTCACGCCGCAGGAACGGGCGTTGCAGACACTGTTCACGCGCCGGTTGGCCCGCCTGACCGGCGGTGCGCCCACCCCGGCCGACCGGGTGGCGTACACGCCGCACGCCAGTACCCTGATCACGGCGAACCTGGGACTCGCCACGCAACTGCTGCTGCTGGGCGCGTGCGTGCTGGCCGGACGGCCGCGCCTGTACACCCGCAGCCTGCCGGTGCAGGCGCTGCTGCTGGCGGGCGTGCAACTGTGGCGTGAGGACCGGGTGCGCCGTCAGCCTTCTTCCAGCGGGTAGGTGCGCGCGGCGCGGGCGGCCAGCCAGATCAGGTACCCGTAGAACACGCCGACCGTCAGGAACACCAGCCAGCCGGGAAAACTGCCGATGTCGGCCAGCGAGAACGCCTCCGGGAATTCCAGGATCCAGCCCTTGGGCTGATCGAGGTCCAGTTTCGCCAGCCACGCCACGAGAACGGCCGTGTAGATCCACAGGTAGTTGCGGTTCAGGCGCCAGCCGAGCGCGTCGGCGCGGGTCATGGGGCTGCGCGGTTTGCTCAGTTCGGCCAGCAGCAGCTGATGCCAGCCGGGGTCCACGCGGTCGCCCAGCATGGCCGGGTAGAAGAAGCGTTCCATGATCCGCACGCGGTGGTGCGCGATCTCGAAGGTCCGGAACCGCCGCGCCTCCAGGCGCAGGAAGAAGTAATTCATGAACATGGCGAACAGGAACGTCGCGTGACTGTTCGTGGCGTCCCCCAGCGCGAAGGACGCCAGACCGGCGGTCGTGACGACCGACCAGTTGGTGGTCATGTCCAGCCGCTGCCGGTACGCGGTCATCTTGCCGACCTCGGCGCGGTACAGGTGAATCAGGGCGTTGGCGGTGTTCGTGCTGTAACTCACGTCGGTCAGGCCCGTACCGGCCACCGCGCCGGGACCGCCTCCCACGCCGGGATTCACGCGCCTCCCCGCGCCGCACACGCCACGGAGGGCCGCCTCACTGGAGGAACGGGTTGCTGCGCCGCTCGTGCCCGACCGTGGTGCGCGGGCCGTGGCCGGGGTACACGGCGGTGTCGTCGGGGAGGGTCAGCAGCTGCCGCTGGATGCCTGCCAGCAGCTGCGGGTGGTTCCCGCCGGGCAGGTCGGTGCGGCCGATGCCGCCCTGGAACAGGGTGTCCCCGGCGATGACCACGCCCGGCGCGCGGAACACCACGTGCCCCGGCGCGTGCCCCGGCAGGTGGTGCGCCGTGAGGGTCAGGTCGCCCGCCGTGAAGGTCTGCCCGTCCGTGATGTCGTGGTCGGGCGGCGCGGGCTGCGTGAACGGCAGGTTCCAGCGGGCGGCACTCTGCGCGCCCAGGGCGTACAGGTCCCGGTCGGCGGGGTGCAGCCACACCGGCACACCCAGCTGCTCGCGCAGCGGCTGCACCGCGCCGATGTGATCGAAGTGCGCGTGCGTCAGCAGGATGCCGGTCACGGTCACGCCACTCCCGGCGATCATGGTGACGATGCGGCCCGCGTCGTCGCCGGGGTCGATCAGGAAACCCTGCCCCTGTTCGCCCGCGATCAGCACGGCGTTCTCCTGAATGGGACCGGTGGGCAGCGACCACACGCGAAGCGGGCCGTGCGTGAAGGGGGCACTCATGCCCTGAAGTCTACCCCCCGCGCCGCCTGCACCTTCAAGTCGGCGTGCCCCTTCAGGCGTGCCCGAGGGCGTCCCGGAGTGCCAGCGCGAACACCTGGAAGCTGAGGCTGGGGCTGGCGTACGCCTCCAGCGCCTCCTGAAGGGCGTTCAGGGCCGTGTCGGCGCGGGCGCGCTGGTGGGGGGGCAGGGTGCGCCACACGAAACGCAGCGCTTCCGGGTGCCAGCCGGGATCGAAGCGTTTCTCCAGGCCCTCGGCGGCCTGCAACGCAGCCAGCAGGCCGTCACCCAGGGCGTCCGTGAGGTCGCGGGCGTCGCTCAGGGCGGCGCTG
Source organism: Deinococcus seoulensis (assembly GCF_014648115.1). Lineage (NCBI taxonomy): Bacteria > Thermotogati > Deinococcota > Deinococci > Deinococcales > Deinococcaceae > Deinococcus > Deinococcus seoulensis. Next base: position 22,677 of record NZ_BMQM01000035.1, on the reverse strand, counting down.
ACCTTCTGCGGGTCGTCCAGCACCCCGGCCCGCCCGGCGGCGAAGGCGATCAGTTCGGGGTCCGGGGTGTGCCCGGCGCGGGTCAGGGCGCTCTCGACGGCGCGGTCCGTGGCGGGCGTGACGCTCAGGCGGGCGCTGCGGCTCACGATGGTCGGCAGGACCGAACGCAGGTCCTCGGCCAGGAACACGAACAGCGCCCGGTGCGGGGGTTCCTCGACCAGTTTCAGCAGGGCGTTCGCGGCTTCCGGTCCCAGGTACTCGGCGCCGCTGACGATCACCACGCGCCGCGCGAAGGTGGGCCGGACCTCCAGGAATTCGAAGACGTGCGTTTCGTACTCGCGGGTCTTGTCGCGCCCCGAGAGGACCGCGCCGATGGGAATCAGTTTGCGCCGGGCGGCCTTTCCGGTCGTGGTGGTGGCGCGCGGCTCGACCAGCAGCACGTCCGGGTGCCCCCCAGCGGCCAGGGCGCGGCACGAGGGGCACGCGCCGCACGCCTCGCCGTACATGCCTTTTACGCCGGTGCAGTTGTGCTGCGCGGCGACTGCCCAGGCGACGGCCAGTTTGCCCACGCGGGCCGGGCCGGTCAGCAGCAGGGCGTTCCCGCCGAACGCGCCGGTCTGTTCCAGCAGCGGGCCGTGCAGGTCGGCGGCGCCCGCTGCCTGAGCACCGGGAGTCGCGGGGAGGGCCGCCTGGGAGGTGGGGGCGTTCACTTGCCGATGGCGAGGCGCGCGGCGAGTACCTGGGGCAGCCCGGCCTCCAGCGCCGCCTCCTGGGCGCGTTCGATGTCGTACGGCACGCGGAAGACCTCGAAGTGCGCGCGGACCGTGTCGAACACCGCGTAACTGGCCTGCGGGTTCCCGTCGCGCGGCTGGCCGACACTGCCGGGGTTCAGGATCACGCGGGTGCTGGGCGGCACCATGTAACTGCCGCCGTCCGTGAAGTGCTGCGCCTTGATCCAGTCCCCGACCGGGGAGTTCAGGGTGGCGTACACGGCCGGGATGTGCGTGTGCCCCACGAAGCCCAGGCGGCCCTGCCAGTGCGCGAAGGCCTCGCGGGCGGCCGGGACGGAATCGGTGTAGTCGTCGAGGCTCACGGGCGTGCCGTGGCGGTAGCGGGCGCCCACATCCGGGTCGTCGATCCCGTCGCGCCACAGGCGCACCCAGGCCACGTCGCGTTCGGACAGGCGTGCCAGTTGCCACATCAGGGCCATGGACACGATCGAGTCCTTCGTCTCGCGGCGGCCGTCGGCGTACTGCAGGAGCATGTCGTCGTGGTTGCCCAGGACGCACACGGCGTCCAGTTCGCGCAGCGCGTCGAGCACCTCGCGCGGGTGCGGGCCGTAGCCGAGCGCGTCGCCAAGGTGAATGACCTGATCGTAGCGGCGTTTGGCGGCGTCGTTCAGGACCGCCTGCAGGGCGGTGTGGTTCGCGTGAATGTCAGACAGCAGCAGGAGCCGCACGCCGCAGATAATACAGCGCCGCGCCGCGCTGGAAGGTGTGACCGGGCTGACCCCCGGCTGACGCCCCCGGCACCCCCCCGCCCGCCGAATTGACCAGCAGGAATTGTGAATGGCCCGCGTCCAGCTATGCGGGCAGGTCAGTGACGGCTCACGGGGGCCGCGTTAGACTGACCGTATGACGAAATCCTATGACTACGACGTGCTCGTGATCGGTGCGGGCCCCGGCGGGTACCACGCCGCCATCCGCGCCGCGCAGCTGGGCCTGAAGGTCGCCTGCGCCGAACGCGACTCGGTGGGCGGCGTGTGCCTGAACGTGGGCTGCATTCCCACCAAGGCGCTGCTGCACGCCGGTGAGCAGATCGCCGCCGCGCGGCACGCCGCCGACTTCGGCCTGACCTTCGGTGAGCAGAAGCTGGACATCGCCAAGCTGAACGGCTGGAAGGACGGCATCGTCAGGAAACTCACGGGCGGTGTGGGCAGCCTGTTCAAGGCGAACAAGGTCACGCACCTGATCGGGCAGGCCAGCTTCATCGACGAGCACACCGTGCAGGTCGGCGATAAGACGTACACGGCCGCGAACTTCATCATCGCGACCGGGTCCGAGCCCGCCAAGTTGCCGGGCCTGGAAGTGGACCAGCAGGGCATCGTGGACTCCACGGGCGCGCTGGTCATGCCGGACCCGGTGCCCGCGCGGATGCTGTGCATCGGCGGCGGCGTGATCGGCTTCGAGTTCGCGCACGTGTACAACAACATGGGCAGCAAAGTGAAGGTCATCGAGTTCATGCCGAACGTGATTCCGGGCGCCGACGCCGACGCCGTCAAGGAATTCACGAAGATCATGAAGAAGCAGGGCATCGAGATCGCCGTGCAGACCAAGGCCAACCGCGCCGAGAAGAAAGCCGACGGCATTCACGTGGAACTGGAAGACGTGAAGACCGGCGAGAAAACCACCGAGGTCTTCGACCGGGTGCTGGTGGCCGTGGGCCGCCGCCCCCGCACGGACGGCCTGAACGCCCAGGCGGCCGGCGTGAACGTCACGGAGCGTGGGTTCATTCCCGCCGACACCCGCCAGCGCAGCAACGTGCCGCACATCTACGTGGTGGGCGACGTGGCCAGCAACCCCATGCTGGCGCACAAGGCCATGAAGGAAGGACTGGTGGCCGCCGAGGTCATCGCCGGGAAGCCCGCCGAGCAGGACGCCGTCGCCATTCCCGGCGTGGTGTACACCAGCCCGGAACTCGCCTGGGTGGGCCTGACCGAGGCCGAGGCGAAAGAGAAGGGGTACGACGTGAAGACCGGCGTGTTCCCCCTCTCGGCCTCGGGCCGCGCCATGACGCTGCAGGCCACGGACGGCTTCGTGAAGATGGTCGTGGAGAAGGACACGGACCTGCTGCTGGGCGTGCACATCGTCGGCCCGCACGCCAGCGACCTGCTCGGAGAGGCCGGACTGGCCCTGGAGATGGCCGCGACCGCCAGCGACATCGCCCTGACCATCCACGCGCACCCCACCCTGGGTGAGAGCGTGCTGGAGGCCGCCGAGGCCGTGCACAAGCAGGCGATTCACATCATGAACCGCTGAGGACAGCGCCTCAGGGCCAGTAGCGACAGAGCCAGTAGTGACAGGGCAGGGAACGACAGGGCAGGTGGCTTCCGGACGGACCGGGGGCCACCTGCCTTCTGTGCCCGTCGTCTGTGCCCGTTGTCTGTGCCCGTCGTGTGTGTCCGTCGTCTGTTCCTGGCGTGCCAGCTCCCTGCGTCAGATCTGCGTGCAGGGTCCGGGGACGTCCATTACTGTGAACGTCGTATGAAGAACATGAATGTCATCCGGCTGGGTGGGGTCGGGGCGCTGTGTGCGCTCCTGACCGCCTGCCCCAGTCCCCCGCCACCCGCCCCCATGAGTCTGACCTTCACCTTCCCGGACACCCCAGCCGTGGACACGCTGCGGCTGAGCGGAGTGGCCTTCGGCACGAACGGGCAGTACCTGCGGACCATCGGGGACGGTGGGTATCTGTGGGGCGCTCCGGGCAGCGTGATGAACCGCACGACCATCTACATCAACGGCTACTCGCTTCAGGATCTTCAGAAGACTGCCTGCCTGTCCCCGTTCAAGGGTGGCGAGACCGACGGCATGCGGGACGTGGTGGTGACGCCGGACACCGTGCAGACCTGCAACGTGTACTTCGTGCTCTACAACGACCTGAACCGCAACGGGCAGCCGGAAAGCACCGAGGAGCTGTACCAGACGCACTCGATCTACAGTTACGCCAGCGAGGCGTTCACGTACTCGTTCACCAGCGCGGACGGGCGCACGAACGAGAGCGGCGCGCGCCGCAAGGGCTGGTCGCTGGTGGCGCACGAGGTCCGGCAACCGTCGGCCACGCCCGGCCGGTACGTGGTGACCATGAACAGCGTGCCCGAGGCCGACGAACGCCTGAGCATCCGCCTGCACGAACCGACGAACCGGCTGATCAGTCAGGGCGCCCCGCTGGGCGGCACCCTGGGCGGTGCGAAATGAAGCGCGCCGCGTGGATTCCGGCAGCGGCCCTGCTGGGCGCAGCCCTGACCGCGTGCGGCAGTTCGTCGGCCCCGACGGGTGGGCGCCCTCCCCTGCCGAGCGGTGCGGAGGTGCGCTTCCCAGCCGCGCCCACCGGCGCCTACCTGTCCCTGGTGACGGACGGCGGCGAGAGCGTGTACCAGCTGGCCGTGCCCGCCGGGAAGACGGCCGTGGACGTGGACCCGCTGAAGTGGATCAACCAGACGGACCGCGCCGTGGACGCCGCCACGCTGATCCCGGCGGGCGCGTCGGTGACGGTCGCCCCGGCCGCCGCGAAGGTGCTGCTGCTGGAATGGACGATGTGGCAGGACCGCAACGCGAACGGCACGCTGGACGTGGGCGAGACCCTGCCGCTGATGACGCACGACCGCGTGGCGTACGCCAGCGCGGCCGTGACGGCGGACTTCAGGACGCTCGTGCCGGACATGCGGCAACGCTGGAATCTGGCGCAGGGCTGGACCCGCGCCGAGCACTACGTGTACCTGCCTGACGGGAGCCGCACGTACCAGCGCAGCCTGAGTACGGCGGGCGTGCAACGCTACACGCTGCACGAGCCGACGCCCGTGACCAGCCAGTAATACGGACTCGGATTGAATGGCCTTTGCGGCCCATTCAATCCGAGCGGATGCGAGTGGGAGCCGGGCGGGTTCCGGACGTGGAGTTGGCAACCCGGCGCCCTTCCGGGTGGAGGGCGAAACAAACGGAATCCGTGTGAGCCTGCCAGACCGCACGCCTGTTATGCTGGCAGGCATCACAGAACCGAATCTGCCCTCCCTGTCAGCGGTGTCTGACCGCGTGCCTCCTGAACCCGTTCCGGCCGGGCTTCAGCGGGCCGTGCTGATCGCCAGTTCGCTGTCGGTGGTGGTGGTCATGCTGAACGTGTCCATCGTGAACCCGTCGCTGCCCACGCTGGGCCACGTGTTCGGGGTGGGCGCGCACGACGTGCCGTGGGTGGCGAACGTGTACAACATCGTGTTCGCCGCCACGCTGCTGGCCGGGGGGCTGCTGGGCGACCGCTTCGGGTTCCGGCGGGCGCTGGTGTGGGGCCTCGCGCTGGGCGTGGTGGGCGCCGCGACCTGCGCGCTGGCTCCCAGCTTCCCGGCGCTGCTGGTGGGGCGCGCACTTCAGGGCCTGAGTTCCGCCGTGATTCAGCCCGCCACGCTGGTCCTGCTGACCCTGGCGTTCACGCAGCCTGCCGCGCGGGCGCGGGCCATCGGCGTGTGGGCGGGCGTGTCGGGCCTGGGGATCGCCGCAGGGCCGCTGCTGGGCGGGACGGTCATCGACACGCTGGGCTGGTCGGCGGTGTTCTGGACGGTCGCCGTGACCGCGCTGGGCACGCTGGCCTTCACGCTGGGCCGCACCCGCCCGCTGGGTACGCCCCGCCCCCGGCCCATCGACGTGCCGGGCGTCCTGCTGGCCGCCACGGCCCTGGCAGGGCTTGCCTACGGTCTGTCGCAGGGCAACGTGCTGGGCTGGGACTCCGCGCCGGTGCTGGGGTGCCTGGGACTGGCCGCCGTGACCTCCGCACTGTTCCTGCGCGCCGAGCGCCGCGCCCCGCACCCGCTGGTGGACCTGCGGGTGTTCCGGAACCGGGCGTTCACGACCGCAAACGTGGGTTCGCTGCTGGCGGCGTTCGGGCCGTTCGGGTTGCTGGTGTTCATCACGCTGTTCCTGCAGGGCACGCAGGGGTACAGCGCCACGCGCGCGGGACTGGTCACGTCCCTGTTTCCCATCGGGGTGGGGCTGTCGTCGCCGCTGGGTGGGCGGCTGATCGCGCGGGCCGGGGCGCGCGGCGTCGGCGCGGCCGGACTGGCCGTGATCGGCGCGGGCCTGCTGCTGGTGCTGGGCCTGCACCTGGGCGGGTCGCCGCTGAGTCTCTCGCTGGGACTGGCCGGCGAGTTCTTCGTGATGGGGGTCGGCACGGGCCTCGCCAACGCCGCCCTGACCACCGCTGCCGTGAATGACGTGCCCGCCGGGCAGGCCGCGCAGGCGTCCAGTGTCCTGAGTGCCATGCGGCAGGTGGGCGTGGCGCTGGGCATCGCCGCGTGGGGGGCGCTGGTGGCGCGCGGCGGCGAGGGCACACCCGGTTTCCTGAGCGGCCTGCACGCCGGGGCGGGCGTGATCGGGGCGCTGCTGCTGGTCGGTGCGCTCGGCGTGTGGCGGGGCCTGACCCCGCGCGCCGCCGCCCCTTGACGTCCTTCCCTCACGGACAAGTAGGGGCGCGCGACCCTACACTCGGGGCATGTCCACCTCCCTGTCCGACCGTCTGACCGCCGAACTGTCCGGCCTGCGCGAGAGCGGGCTGCTGATTCACCCGCGCGTGCTGGACAGCGCCAGCCGCGCCCGCACCCGCGTGGACGGCCGCGAGGTCGTGAACCTCGCCAGCAACAACTACCTGGGCTTCGCGGACCACCCGGCCCTGAAAGCGCGGGCCGCCGAGTACCTGGACCGCTGGGGCGTGGGCGCGGGCGCCGTGCGCACGATTGCCGGAACGCTGCGCATCCATGAGGAATTTGAGTCTCAACTGGCAGCGTTCAAGCACACGGGCAGCGCGCTGGTGCTGCACAGCGGCTTCACGACCAACCAGGGCGTGCTGGGCGCGCTGCTGCGCGACGGCGATCTGGTCGTCAGCGACGAACTGAACCACGCCAGCATCATCGACGGACTGCGCCTGACCAAGGCCACCAAGAAGGTGTACAGACACGCCGACCCCGACGATCTGGAACGCCTGCTGAAGGAACACGACACCGGCGGCCTGAAACTCGTCGTGACGGACGGCGTGTTCTCCATGGACGGCGACGTGGCCCCCCTGGACCGACTGGTCGAAGTCGCCCGCCGCTACGGCGCGGTCACGTACGTGGACGACGCGCACGGCAGCGGCGTGATGGGCGAGGCCGGGCGCGGCACCGTGCATCACTTCGGCTTCGAGTACGCCGACGACGTGATTCAGGTCGGGACGCTCAGCAAGGCGTGGGGCGGCGTGGGCGGCTACGCGGCCGGGCACGGCGACCTGCGCGAGTTGCTGATCAACCGCGCCCGCCCGTACCTGTTCAGCACCGCGCAGGCCCCCGCCACGGTCGGCGCGCTGAGTGCCGCGCTCGACGAGGTGCAGCGCGACCCCACCCTGATGGCGCGCCTGTGGGACAACACCCGCTACTTCAAGGCAGAGTTGCAGGGCCTGGGCTTCGACACGTTCGGCAGCACCACGCCCATCACGCCCGTCATCTTCGGCGAGGCCCCCGCCGCGTTCGAGGCGAGCCGCCTGCTGTTCGACCGGGGCGTGTTCGCCGTCGGACTGGGCTTCCCGACCGTGCCGCGCGGACTGGCCCGCATCCGCAACATCGTGACCGCCGAGCACACCCGTGACGACCTCGACCACGCCCTGCAGGCCTACGCCGAGGTGGGCCGCACGCTGGGCATCATCTCCTGATCCCCACGGCGGGCGGGACTGGCGGAACGCTTCCCGTCTGTCCCGCCCGCGCGCCGCTATGATCGCGGGTATGACGAACCGGCCGCCGGTGGGCGACAAGCAGGACAAGGGCAAGGACGTGCAGGCCATGTTCGCCAGCATCGCGCCCCGTTACGACCTTCTGAACCGCGTGCTGAGCCTCGGCGTGGACCGGGGCTGGCGCCGGGCGGCGGCGCAGGAGGCGCTGGCCCTGAAGCCGGCGCGGGTGCTGGACGTGGCGACCGGCACGGCGGATTTCGCGCTGGAACTCAAGACCCGCGCCCCGCAGGCCGAGGTGATCGGCAGTGATTTCGTGCCGCAGATGCTCGCCATCGGCCGTGAGAAGGCCGCCGCGCGGCACATCGACATCCGCCTGGAGGAAGGGGACGCGCTGAACCTGCCGTACCCGGACGGGAGTTTCGACTCGATCACCTGCGCGTTCGGGTTCCGGAACTTCGCGGATTACGCGTGCGGCCTCGCGGAGTTCCACCGGGTGCTGGCGCCGGGTGGGCGGGCCGTGATCCTGGAGTTCCCGCCACCACGGCCGGGTCTGTTGGGCAGCCTCTTCCGGGTGTACTTCCAGCATGTGCTGCCACGCATCGGCGGGCTGATCAGCGGGAACGCGGGCGCGTACACGTACCTGCCCGAGAGTGTGCTGGCCTTCCCGGAACCCGAGCGGCTGGCGCAACTCATGCGCGCCACGGGCTTCCGCACCCGCTACCGCCTGCTGACCTTCGGCATCGCGGCCATTCATGTGGGGGACAGGCTGTAGGCAGAGGGTGAGCGGCGGGCTGGCCTGTGCTGGGTGTGGCGGTGAGGCCCACGTCTTGAGGGTCACTTAAACTTGAGCGTACCGCACTCAACTCTATTGACACTCCGGAACTGTGGGCCTATGATGTTCGCAGATCAGAACTGCTGCCCCCGTGGCGGCAAATCCCCACACTTCAGACCATCAATACAGGAGTCACCATGCCCAAAGCAGTCGGAATCGACCTTGGTACCACCAACTCTGTTATCTCCGTCATGGAAGGCGGCCGCCCCGAAGTCATCGTGAACGCCGAGGGCGCGCGCACCACGCCCAGCGTCGTCGCGTACAAGGGCGACGAGCGCCTCGTGGGCCAGATCGCGCGCCGTCAGGCCGCGCTGAACCCCGCCGCCACGCTGTTCGAGGTCAAGCGCTTCATCGGCCGCCGCTGGGACGAGATCAAGGACGAGGCGGGCCGCAGCCCCTTCACCGTCAAGGAAGGCCCCGGCGGCAGCGTTCGCATCGAGGTGAACGGCCAGGACCTCGCGCCCGAGCAGGTCAGCGCCGAGGTGCTGCGTAAACTCGTGAACGACGCCAGCGCCAAACTGGGCGAGAAGATCAGGGACGTGGTCATCACGGTGCCCGCGTACTTCGACAACAGCCAGCGCGAGGCCACCAAGCAGGCCGGTGAGATCGCGGGCCTGAACGTGCTGCGCGTCATCAACGAACCCACCGCCGCCGCGCTCGCCTACGGCCTGGAACGCAAGGGGAACGAGACCGTGCTGGTCTTCGACCTGGGGGGCGGCACCTTCGACGTGACCATTCTCGAACTGGGCGACGGCGTGTTCGAAGTGAAATCCACCAGCGGCGACACCCACCTGGGCGGCGCGGACTTCGACCAGCGCATCGTGGACTGGCTGGCCACCGAGTTCCAGAAGGACAACAGCTTCGACCTGCGCAAGGACAAGCAGGCCCTGCAGCGCCTGATCGAAGCGGCCGAGAAGGCCAAGATCGAACTGAGCAACGCGACCGAAACCTCGATCAGCCTGCCGTTCATCACCTTCGACCCGGAAACCCGCACCCCCATGCACCTGGAACGCACCCTGAGCCGCGCCAAGTTCGAGGAGATCACGGCCGACCTGCTGCGCCGCGTGCGTAAGCCGGTCGAGCAGGCCCTTGCCGACGCGAAACTGGACGCCAGCAAGATCGACGAAGTGATCCTGGTGGGCGGCAGCACCCGCATCCCGGCCGTCAAGCGCATCGTGCAGGAACTGATCGGCAAGACCCCCAACGAGAGCGTGAACCCCGACGAGGCCGTCGCGCTGGGCGCCGCCGTGCAGGCCGGGATCATCCAGGGCGACTCCAGCCTGGGCGATATCGTGCTGGTGGACGTGACCCCGCTGACGCTGGGCGTGGAAGTCAAGGGCGGCATGATCGCGCCGATGATCACCCGCAACACCACGGTGCCCGCCAAGAAGACCGAGATCTACACCACTGCCGAGAACAACCAGCCCGGCGTGGAGATCAACGTCCTGCAGGGTGAACGCCCCATGGCGAACGACAACAAGTCCCTGGGCCGCTTCAAACTGGAAGGCATTCCGCCTATGCGCGCCGGTCAGCCGCAGATCGAGGTGACCTTCGACATCGACGCGAACGGCATCCTGCACGTGACCGCCAAGGAGAAGACCAGCGGCAAGGAAGCCAGCATCCGCATCGAGAACACCACCACCCTCGACAAGGGCGACGTGGAACGCATGGTGCAGGAAGCCGAGCAGAACGCCGCCGCCGACAAACTGCGCCGCGAGAAGGTCGAGAAGCGCAACAACCTCGACTCGCTGCGCGTGCAGGCCCTCGGCCAGATCGAGGAGAACGAGGGCGCCGCCGCCGACGCCAAGGACAAACTGAAGGCCGCCGCCGACGAGGCCGAGGAAGCGGTGCGCAGTGACGACGACGCCCGCATCGACACCGCCCAGAAAGCCCTGGAAGAGGAACTCCGCGCCTTCATGACCGCCGCGCAGGGCCAGGGTCAGGCGCAGGGCGACGACACCGTCAACCTGGGCAAGGACAAGCAGGACGACGACGTGATCGACGCGGACTTCAAACCCGCCGAGTAACCCCCCCCTTCCTTCCCGCTGCGGGAAGGCGAGGGTCGGGCGAGGCGGCCGCCCACCAGCACCACCATTCACGGGAGAGGACGGCCGCCGCGCCTCCTCTCCCCCTTTTCTTTCATCCTTCATTCCCCCCAGGAACGCCCGGCAGCCCGTAAGCTGAGCGGAATGTTCCGAAAGCGAGGCCCCAAGATGACCGACGACCAGCACAAACACGCCCCCGAGGCCACCGAACCCGACCGCACGAAAACCGTCAGCGAGGACGGCCTGGACATCCCAGACACCGAAACCGACAACATGCAGGAAGACCTGGAAACCGAGTTCCCCGGCCTGGACGGCATGGACGAGGGCATGCTGGGGCAGGTGCAGGAGATGATGGCGACGCTGGAACGTGCAGGCGAGCTGGAGAAGGAGAACGCCGACCTGAAGGGCCGACTGGCCCGGCTGGCCGCCGACTTCGAGAACTACCGCCGCCGCACCCAGGAGGACGTGGCCGCCGCGCAGGGCCAGGGCATAAGCAAGGCCGCCGAGGCGCTGATGCCCGTGTACGACGACATGGACCGCGCCGTGACCATGGGCGCCGCCGACCCCGCCAAACTGATTCCCGGCATGCAGGCCGTGCAGGGCAAGATCCTGAGCGTGTTCGCGGGCCTGGGCCTGGAAGTGACCGGGAAGGAAGGCGAGGCCTTCGACCCGCAGTGGCACGAGGCGCTGCAGGTCGTGCCGGGCGACGAGGACGACGTGATCGTGCAGGTGTACCAGCTGGGCTTCCGCATGGGCGACCGCCTCGTGCGCCCCGCCCGCGTCGTCGTGAGCCGGAAGGACTGAGGGGGAAGCGGTGATGGTTGACCCAGAAGACAAGACGGCGTCGGCTGAGGCCCCTGCGGCTCCATCGACCGTCACCCGCTCACCCTCTGCCGATCCCATGCACGGCGTGACGCTCGCCATGATCGTCGAGCGGCTGCACGAGGCGTACGGCTGGGACGAACTGGCCCGCATGGTTCCCATCCGCTGCTTTCAGTTCGATCCGAGCGTCCAGAGCAGCCTGAAGTTCCTGCGGCGCACGCCGTGGGCGCGGGCGAAGGTCGAGGCGCTGTACCGCGACCTCGTGACCACCTGAACCGCTCCGCCCTGAACCCACGAGCTGAACCCACTGGGCTGAATCCACCTTCCTCACCGGCCTGAAGGAGGCGCACATGGCTTACAAGGATTACTACGACGTGCTCGGCGTCTCCCGCGGGGCGTCCGAGGCGGACATCAAGAGCGCGTACCGCAAACTCGCCAAGCAGTACCACCCGGACAAGAACGCCGGGGACGAGAAGGCCGCCGAACGCTTCAAGGAGATCGGCGAGGCGTACGCCGTCCTGTCCGACCCCGAGAAACGGCAGGTGTTCGACCAGTTCGGGCACACCGGGCAGGTCCCGCCCGGCTACGGCGGCCCCGGAGCGGGCGGCGGGTTTCAGGGCGGGGACTTCTCGGGCTTCGACCCGGGGCAGTTCAGTGACTTCTTCCAGGGGCTGTTCGGGCAGACCGGGCGGCGCGGCGGCGCAGGCCAGGGATTCCCGGGCGGCGCGCAGGTCAACCTGGAAGACCTGCTGGGCGGCGGCGGGATGGGCGGCGGGCGCCGCTTCGTGCAGAACGTGGAAGGCGAGTTGCAGGTCACGCTGGCCGAGGCGTTCAGCGGTTCGGACGAGGTCATCAACGTGGACGGCAAACGCCTGAGCCTGCGCGTGCCCGCCGGAACGCGCGACGGCGCGCGCCTGCGACTGGCCGGACAGGGACCGGGCGGCGGCGACGTGCTGCTGACCATCCGCGTGCTGGAAGACGCCCGCTTTGAACTGGACGGCGACCACCTGACCACCAGCGTGGACGTGCCGGCCCCGCTCGCGGCGCTGGGCGGCGACGTGACCGTGCAGACCCTGAGCGGCAAGGGCAACCTGAGCGTCCCCCCCGGCAGCAGCGGCGGGCGGCGCATGCGCCTGCGCGGGCAGGGCTGGCCGAAGAAGGACGGCACGCGCGGCGATCTGTACGTGCGCCTGAACGTCACGGTGCCCGCTGCCCTCAGCGACGAGCAGAAGGAACTGTACCGAAGGCTGCGCGACCTGGGGTAAATCCTGAACGGATACGGGATGAGCCCGACTCCCTGCGCACGTGACTGCTGGCCGTTTGCCCTCTCCCCTTGCGGGAGAGGGAGGGAGGAGCGGAGCGACGGAAGGGTGAGGGGGCCACCGGGCGGCCCGGAATGACTTGAATTCAGTGCAGCCCCCTATCAGTGCAGTCCCCTATGCGAAGCCCCCCGGAGCTGATGAACCGGGCGGCTTCCTGTGTTCCAGGGTTACTGCCCGGTCTGGTCGATCATCTGCTCGCTGAGTGTCCACAGGCGGCGGGCACTGTCGGCATTCAACGCGTGGGGCTTGTACCCGAACAGGGGGTTGGGGCTGGCCTCGTCCAGCGGGGTGCTCTGCTGCAGGTCCTCCAGGAACAGGCCGCCCACGCCGTCCAGTTCGGGCGCGGTGGCGGCCCAGATGCTGGTGCTGGCCCCCTGTGCGGGCGTCTTGAAGGCGGGGTTGGGCACGCCGTTCTCGTCGATCCAGCCGCGGCGCTGCGCCTCGCCTTCGGGCATGTGCTTCTGCAAGCCGGTCATGATCCCGCCGGGGTGCACGGCGTTCGCGGTGACGCCCTGGGCGGCGTAGCGGCGGTTCAGTTCCACGGCGAACAGGGCGTTGGCGGTCTTGCTCTGCCCGTACGCCTGCCAGGGATCGTAGGGGGTGCTCTGAAAGTTCATGTCGTCCCAGCGGATGTCGCTCAGGCGGTGGGCGCTGCTGCTGAGTGCCACCACGCGGGCGGGCGCGGCGGCCAGCAGCGCGGGCATCAGCAGGCGGGTCAGCTGGAAGTGCCCCAGGTGATTCGTGCCGAACTGCGTCTCGAAACCGTCGGCCGTGTGTCCCTGCGGGGTGGCCATGACGCCCGCGTTGTTGATCAGCATGTGAATGCGGGGCGCGGCAGCCAGGATCGCCGCCGCCGCCTGCCGCACCGACGCGAGCGAGGACAGGTCCAGATGCACGACATGCACGTCGTCGTTGCCGGTGGCCCGTGCGAGGTCACGGGCGACTTCCTCGCCGCGCGCCGTGTCGCGGACAGGCAGGATCACGCGCGCCCCGGCGCTCAGGAGGGCGCGCACCGTCTCGGTGCCCAGCCCGGAGGCCCCGCCGGTCACGACGGCCGTCTGGCCGGTCAGGTCGGTGTCTTTCAGGAGGTCGGTCGCGTCGGCGCGGGGGGCCAGGGGGCTCTTGATCGGAGTCATGTCCCCACCGTAGGCCTTCGAGTGCGCGCGAGGTCAAGGGTGCCCGCGCCAGTCAAGGAACAGTAAAGGGGCGCGCCACCACCCGGCGTGCCCCTCCCGCGGGTGCGGCGTTCAGATGGTCGGCTGGCTGATGCCCTGGAGCGCCTGCTCGTCCGCGCCGGTCCGGGCGCGCGTGGCGAGGTCCGCGAGGCTCACGATTCCCACCACCTGACCGTCACGCGTGACCGGGAGGCGGCGCAGCTGCCGCGCGGCCATCTCGGCGGCGGCCTCGGCCACGGTGGTCGCGGCGTCCATGCTGAACACCTCGCCGGTGGCGTAGTCGCTGGCGGCGGTGCCCAGGTCGTGCCCGTACGCGACGGCGCGGATCACGATGTCCCGGTCGGTGATGATGCCCACCAGGGTATCGCCGTCCATGATCAGGACGTTCCCGATGTCCTGCTCGCGCATCAGCAGCGCCACCTCTTTCAGGGTCGCGCCGCGGTCCACGGTCGTCAGTTCGCTGGTCATGATGTCCGTCAGAGTGGTCATGCCCTCACCCTATAAAGTGGTCCCGGCCGGCAGGTGGGAATCCCCCCAAGGAACGTTGGGCCGCGCCGCCCGGCATGAACAGGGGGGCGGGCCGCCCGGATCAGCGCCCCGCCCCCCCGGCCGACTGGCGGTTATACGGACTGCCGTCTGTTTCGCCAATAACCCGGAACTTCACCGGGTCTGTCGGCTCCACGTCCGGCAGCCCGCGTCCTCTCCCACTCGCTTCGCTCGGATTGAATGGGCTTTGCCGCACATTCAATCGGAGTCCGTATTACTTCATCAGCCAGTCGAAGGTGGTCTTCATCAGGATGTTGCGGCTGTTGGGCGTGAGGCCTTCCATACCGAAGCCCATGGTGACGGTGCGGTACTTCCCGGCGTCGTTCGCGACGATCGCTCCGGCGTTCTCACCGGCCGACTGGGCGCTCACGCGCGGGCGGTTCTGGCTCTGCGCCTGGGTGTTGCCGCCCAGAATCTGGTTCAGCACGCCGCCCAGGATGTTGGCAGCCAGACGCTCGACCAGACCGCGCGGGTCCTGCACCTTCTGCGCGGCGCGGGTCTTGTTGGGGTCCACGCGGATGCTCTGCGCCGTGATGGTCCCGGCGGTGGCGTTCGCGCTGCCCCAGCTGGCGACGGTGGCGCTGCCGCCCATGTCGGCGATCACGTCCGGGTAGTACTGGTTGGCGGCGCTGCCCGACGCGTTCAGGGTAAAGGCCGTGCTGCCGAACGCGCCGCCGGTCACGAACTTGGTGTTGCCGCTGCTGTCCGCCACGAAGCGGGTTTTCAGGGTGCCGGTGTAGAAGGCGCTGGTGCCGACGTCGTACCCGATGTCCTGCCCGGTGATCAGGAGGTTCCCGCCGCCCGCCACGTACTGGTTCAGGGTGTTCTGATCGGCGGGCGTGATGGTGTTCTGGTACTGCTCACCGGTCGCCCACACGACGATATCGGCGCGTTTCATCTCGCTCAGGGGCACGGCGCCCTGCGACTGGGTGTTCCACACGAACGCCCCGCCGCTGACCGCGTTGGCCTTGATGGCGTCGCGCAGCGCGGCCGTCACGTCGGCACCCTGGCCCATGTCATCGTCGACCAGCAGCACGCGGGGTTTCTTGCTGGCTGCCGGGGGCGTCGGAGCGGGCGTGGGGGCCGGGGTGGGCTTGGGCGCCGGGGTGGGTGCAGGGGCAGGCGCCGCGCCGGGACGGTCCTTGATGAAGCAGCCTTTCTTCAGGCCGGGCGCCGGGTCGCGGCCCCATTCGGACACGGTGCAGTTGAAGCCGTCGGTGCCGATGCCGGTCAGGTACTTGCCGGCCGTGCCGAACGCGGCGTCCTTCTGGCCGCTGAAGTCGCACTTGCTGCCTTCCAGCGCGCAGAGGCTGTACCCGGCCGGGCCAGTCGGGGCCGGTGCGGGCGCCGGGGTCGGGGTGGGCGCCGGTTTGGGGGTTGGCGTGGGTGTAGGGGTCGGCGTGGGGGTGGGCTTGGGAGTCGGGGTAGGCGTGGGAGTTGGCGTGGGTGTAGGGGTGGGCTTGGGAGTCGGGGTGGGCGCCGGAGCAGGTGCCGGGGCACCCAGCTTCACGCCCAGTTTGCCCAGCGCGCCCGGCACGCTGATCAGGCCGAAGCCCACATTGTTGTTCTTGCTGCCCGCGTTGCTGGCGCTGGTGTATAGGGCGTTCTTGATGCCGTCCACGCTGGTACCGGGCTTGGCGGACAGCAGCAGGGCCGCCGCGCCCGCCGCGATGGGGCTGGCCTGCGAGGAACCGCTGAGCGCCCCGTACTGGCCGTTCGGGAAGGCGCTGGTGATCTCCACGCCGGGCGCGGCGATATCGGGTTTCACGAACACGCCCTTGATGGTGCTGTTCCAGTTGACCGGACCGCGGCTGCTGAAGCTCGCCACCTGCCCGTTCCTGTCCACGGCGCCCACGCCGATCGCGTCCGGCAGGTTACCGGGGCTGCCGGTGCTGGCCGAGGTCGGGCCGAAGTTCCCGATGGCGAACATGGGCACCACGCCCGCCTTGAGCATGTTCTGCACCGGCACGATGAACTCGTCGAAGGTGCCGGGAATGCCCAGACTCATGTTCACGATGTCGGCGCCGTCGTCGGTGTCGGCGTTGTTGTCCGGGTCCAGCACGTACTGCATCCCGGCAATCACCTCTGCGAAGGTGCCCTCGTTGTTCGGCAGGACCAGCGCGCTGATGATCTGCGCGCTGGGCGCCACGCCGACCGTGCTGCCCGCCAGCAGTCCCGCGGTGTGCGTGCCGTGATTGGTGGTGTCGTGCGGCTGGCTGTTCACGCGGTTGCCGTCAGCGTCGAATTCCGCGAAGGCCACGACCTTGCCTTTCAGCTGCGGGTGGTTCGCGTCGATGCCGCTGTCCAGGTGCCCGATCTTGATGCCCTGCCCCTTGAATCCGGCGGCCCAGGCCTGCGGCGCGCCGATCTTGTCGAGGTGCCACGCCTCGCCGGGCGCGGCGGCGGCGGCACTCAGGGCGACGGCGCGCTGCGGTTTGGGAATCTGCACCTTGAAGTTCTCGAACACGTCCGACACGAACGGCAGGAGTGCCAGGGCGCGGGCCTCGACCGGTGACAGCGGCAGGTAGATACTCTGGTCCAGCCAGAGTGATGTGGCCTGTCCGGAGGCCAGCGCCTGCTTGACGAATCCCGAGCTGGCCCCGAGGGCGCTCAGGCGACTGTTCAGCTGGACACGCAGATTCTTCAACTGCGCTCTGCCCCTGGCGTCGTTGGCAAATTTGAAGCGGACGATCACGCCCACCTTGGTCTGATCACCTTTCTGCGCGCGCGCCAGAAGGCTCGGGGAGAGTTGACCGGCGTCGGCTTGACTCAGGCCGCCCAGGGTCAGGGCGGCGCCGAGCATCAGGAGGTTACGCTTCTTCATGAGGCTCAGCGTATGCGCCGGTGCGTGACGTGCCCTGAATGGAACATGAGGACACCTTGACGTGCCGTCAGACCCGAGTCATACGGACTCCGATTGAATGGTCTTTGCAGCCCATTCAATACGAGCGGATGCGACCCGTAGAGCTGCCCCGCAGAGGAGGAGCAAAGCGGGTTCCGGACGTGGAGTTGGCAGGGGCGGTGCTGTTCCGGATTGTTAACGAAACAAACGGAACCCGAGTCAGTGGGGCGGTCAGCATGGCCGGTCAGCGGGTGTACTCGACGATCAGTTCGCCGGTGTCGGGTACGCGGCGGATCATGCTGGTGCGGGTATAACTGAGGACGGTGCGCCCCCCGGCCAGTTGCAGCAGGCTGAGGGTGCCGCGCACGCCGTAGCCGGTGGTGGCGTTGCTGCCCACCATCCGCCACTGGAAGCCGCTGCGGACTTCCAGGCCACGGTCCGGGTTGTCGCTGGGGGGCACGGCGGTCGGCCGGGCGGTGAAGCCTTCCGGGCCGCGCATCTCGCCGGTTTTCAGGTCGATGGTCACGCCGCGCAGCACGCCGTCCATGTTGGGGCCGTCCCCGAACGTAACCTGGTTGGCGGTGCGGGTTACGGCCAGCCGGAAGGTCTTGCCGGTCGAGGCGAGTACTTCCTGGAACACCAGGTACCGTTTGAATTCGTCGCGGGAGATGCCCAGCCGCTCGTCGTAGGTGGGCTGCACGCCGCGCGCCGCGCTGACGATCACCTGTTGCAGTGCCTGGGGGTTGCCGCCCACGCTGGCGACCCGCAGTTGCAGGTCCACCGTGGAGATGCTGGGGCGGCGTTCGAGCAGCGTGACGTTCTGCGCGGTCACCGGGAGCAGCGCGGCCAGTCGGGGTTGCCACCCGGCCGGAAGGGCGGGCGGGGCGGCTGTGCCGCTGCCCTGCCCGGTCGTCAGCAGGCCGAGCGTCAGTACCAGGGCGGGGAGAGGCGAGAGCACCTTCATGCACTGGCGAGCATAGTGCGCCATGGTGAGAATTCCCCGCTGCACAGGCCGAGTTTTCTGAACCGGACGTCAGTTGACCGTCAGCTTGCCGGGGGGGTGGGGGGATGGGCAGACCGGGCACAGGGCAGGGAGCGACAGGGGGAAATGGAAACAGAGGCGACACGGGGCCGCCTCTGCTGCGTGGGATGGGGAAGGATCAGGCCTTGCCGACGCTGCCGAGCACGCCGAGTTTGTGCTCGATGACCTGGGCCATGACGTCGCGGGCCGGGCCGAAGATCTTGCGGGGGTCGAATTCCTTGGCGTTGGCGGCCAGGGCCTCGCGGATGCCGACGGTGCTGGCGAGGCGCAGGTCGGTGTCGACGTTCACCTTGGCGATGCCGAACTGCGTGGCGCGCTGCAGGTCCTCGTCGGCGATGCCGGCCGCGTCGCCGATCTCGCCGCCGGCCTTGCGGAAGCGCTCGACGATTTCCTGCGGCACGCCGCTGCTGCCGTGCGCAACGAGGGGAATGCCGGTCAGGCTGGCGATCTTCTCGATGCGGGCGTGGTCGATGTAGGGGCGGCCCTTGCCCTTGAACGCGCCGTGGCTGGTGCCGATGGCGATGGCGAGGTAGTCGGTGCCGGTCTGCTCGATGAACTGCACGGCTTCCTCGGGGTCGGTCAGGAAGGCATCTTTCTCGTCCACGACGATGTGCTCCTCAATGCCCCCGAGGCGACCGAGTTCACTTTCCACGCTGATGCCCATGGCGTGCGCGGCTTCCACGACGCGTTTGGTTTCCTTGACGTTCCCGGCGAAGTCGTGGTGCGAGGCGTCGATCATGACGCTGGTGAAGCCCATCTTGATGGCTTTCAGGGCGCTCTCGTAGCTGCTGCCGTGGTCGAGGTGCAGCGCGACGGGCACGGTGGCGCGCTTGGCGAGGTCAATGACGATGTTGGCGAGGTCCTGGCCACCGTACTTGATGGCGCCCTCGCTCATCTGCACCATGACGGGGCTGCGCAGCCGCTCGGCGGTGTGGATGATCGCCTGGGTGATCTCCATGTTGTTGGTGTTGAACGAACCGACGCCGTACTTGCCGGCGCGGGCGGGAACCAGAATGTCATTACCGGTAACGAGCATGAGAAGACCTCCTTACAGTCGCCTTTCACTCTACCCGCCGGAACCGTGGAACGGACGTGGCCATCCACATGTCTGGGCCGGGAACAATAGACAGGTCGGCAGTGGCGCGGGGCTGGGCGTAGCATGGCGGGCATGACCAGTCCCCTCTCCCCCGCAGCTTTCGACCTGACCGGCACGCTGTCGCGCCGCGCGCAGAGCATGAACGCCAGCGCCATCCGCGAGATCCTGAAGATCACGCAGCGGCCGGACGTGATCAGTTTCGCCGGTGGTCTGCCCGCCCCGGAGCTGTTCCCGATGCAGGAGGTCAGGGACGCCACGCTGGCCGCGCTGGACCGTTACGGCCCGGCGTCGTTGCAGTACTCGACCACCGAGGGGCACCCGCCGCTGCGTGAGTGGATCGGCGCGCAGGCGGGCATCCCGGCGGGCAACGTGCAGATCGTGACCGGCAGCCAGCAGGGGCTGGACCTGCTGGGCAAGGTCCTGATCGACGAGGGGGACGTGGTGCTGGTCGAGGCGCCCACGTACCTGGGTGCGCTGCAGTCGTTCCAGCCGTACGGCCCGCGCTACGTGCAGGTGCCCACCGACGAGGAAGGCATCGACGTGGACGCCCTGGAGGCCCTGCTGCCGGGTCTGAACGCCAAGTTGCTGTACGCCGTGCCGAACTTTCAGAACCCGACCGGGCGCACCCTGAGCGCCGCGCGACGCCGCCGACTGGTGGAACTGACCGCGCAGCACGGCGTGCTGCTGCTCGAGGACGACCCGTACGGCGCGCTGCGCTTTACCGGCGAACCGGCCCCCAGCCTGTACAGCCTGGGCCTGGAACTGCACGGCGACCCGGACCGCAACCACGTGATCTACTCCAGTTCGTTCAGCAAGACGCTGGTGCCGGGGCTGCGGGACGCGTGGGTGCAGGCCGCCGCGCCCATCATCGCCAAGCTGATTCAGGCGAAGCAGGGCGCGGACCTGCACACCCCCACCCTGAACCAGATGATCGTCACGGAACTCGTGCAGGACGTGCTGCCCCGCCAGATCGAACGGGTCCGGCAGGCGTACGGCGAACGCGCCCGCCTGATGCTGGACCGCATCCGCGCGGACTTCCCGGACGGCGTGGACTACACCACCCCGCAGGGCGGCATGTTCCTGTGGCTGACCCTCCCGGACGGCGTGGACACGCAGGCGCTGCTGCCCCGCGCGGTGGAACGCAAGGTCGCGTACGTGCCGGGCAGTCCCTTCTACGCGCTGGGCGGCGGCCAGAACACCATGCGCCTCAGTTACAGCAACGCCACGCCCGAGCAGATCACGCAGGGCATCCGGGCGCTGGGCGACACGCTGCGGGAGGCCCTGGCAGAACGGTAATGGGCGCGGCCCCGTATCATCAGGCGCGATGAGTGACGCACCGCTTGGCGTGTTCGACAGTGGCGTGGGGGGCCTGAGCGTCCTGGCGGACCTGCGCCGGGCGCTGCCGGGCGAGGACCTGCTGTACCTGGCCGATACGGCGCACGTGCCGTACGGGGCGCGGCCGGACGACGAGATCCGGGACCTGACGGACCGGGCGGTCTCGGCGCTGCACGCGCGGGGTGTCAAGGGCGTGGTCGTGGCGTGCAACACGGCGTCGGCGTTCAGTCTGGGGCACCTGCGGTCGCGTTTCGAGATGCCGATCATCGGGCTGGTCCCGGCCGTGAAACCGGCGGTCCTCTCGACCCGTTCGGGCGTGGTGGGCGTGCTGGCCACGCCGGGTACGCTGCGCGGCACGCTGCTGGCCGACGTGATCCGTGAGTTCGCGGACCCGGCGGGCGTGCGGGTCATGCGGGCCGTGAGTACCGAGCTGGTGCCGCTGGTCGAGGCGGGGCAGGCGGACTCGGCGCGGGCGCGCGAGGTGCTGCGCGAGATCCTGACACCGCTGGCACAGGCGGGGGCCGACGGGCTGGTGCTGGGCTGCACGCACTACCCGTTCCTGGCGGGCAGTATCCGCGCCGAGTTCGGGGACACGTTCACGCTGCTGGACAGCGGCCCGGCAGTGGCGCGGCACACGCGGCGCGTGCTGACCGAACGTGGGTTGCTATCCGGGCGGGAGTCGGGCGGTCAGGAGCACTTCCTGGTGACGGGGGACGCCGCGCGGGCCGCGCCAGTCATGGCGGCCCTGCTGGCCGCCGGGGGGATGACAGCCGGTGGAATGGCGGCCGATGGAATGACCGCTGGTGGAATGACGGCCGGGGGCATGGGGCCGGGCGGCGGGGCCTATACTGACGGTCAATCCAACCGGGCGGCCCCGCTGCCCAGAATTGAGTCCATCCAGACATGAGCACACCCATCAAAGGCAGCACTCCCCAGCCCCTCCCGGTCCGTGAGGGCCGCACCCTTCTGGAGCCGCGCCCGCTGACCGTCAAGCGCGGCGTGAACCCGCACGCGCCGGGCAGCGCGCACCTGATCATGGGCCGCACCGAGATCATGGCGACCGTCAGCATTCAGGACAAGGCCGCGCCGCACATGCGGGGCAGCAAGGAAGGCTGGCTGACCGCCGAGTACTCCATGCTGCCGCGCGCCACCACCGACCGTCAGGCCCGCGAACGCAACCTGCAGGACGGCCGCCGTTACGAGATTCAGCGGCTGCTGGGGCGGGCGCTGCGGGCCAGCATGGACCTGCGGCACTTCCGGAACCAGACGCTGTACGTGGACTGCGACGTACTGGTCGCGGACGGCGGCACGCGCGTGGCCAGCATCCTGGCGGGGCACGCGGCGCTGCATGATTTCTGCGACCGCCTGATCCAGAAGGGGCAACTGACCGACTGGCCCATCGCGCACAACGTCGGCGCGATCAGCGTGGGCCTGCTGCGCGACGAGGTCCGCGTGGACCTGGATTACGCTGAGGACCGAGTGGCCCGCGCAGACCTGAACGTGGTCGCCACCGACACGGGCCTGATCATCGAGGTGCAGGGCGGCGCCGAGGACGGCGCGTTGACGCAGGAGGAGTACGTGCGACTGCTGTCCACCGGGGCGTTCGCGGTGCAGGGCGTCATGGCGGACCTGACACGGCAACTGTCGGTCATTCAGGGCATGTGAACGTCCTGCCGCGCCTCACCACCCTGGGCGGGGCGGGCGCGGTACACTCCGGGCAAGTTCCAAGGAGGTTACCCATGAGCGTGACGAGATTCATCGGGCGGGCGCTGCTCGCGAGCATCTTCATCAAGAACGGCCTGGATCACCTGCAGAACCCCGACCCGATCGTGCGCGCCGCGCGCGGCGCCGAGGTGCCCGAGCCGGAACTGGCCGTGAAGGTCAACAGCGGCGTCATGGTCGGGGCCGGCGCGCTGCTGGCCACCGGCCTGCTGCCCCGCGCCGCCAGTCTCGCCCTGGCAACCAGTCTGGTGCCCACCACGGTCATCGGTCACCCCTTCTGGGACAAAGGCGGCAAGGAACGCGCCCAGCAGCAGGGCCAGTTCCTGAAGAACCTCGCACTGTTCGGCGCGCTGCTGTACGTCAGTAAAGAGTAAAGGCTCTTCCTGGATTCCAGGGAGCTGAGGGTGCTCTGATAAACTATCAGCATGCTGAGCTTA
>NZ_BMQM01000034.1 GCF_014648115.1 Deinococcus seoulensis | reverse complement strand
ATGCCTTGCTTGCGCATGGCTGTACTCATTGAGTACCGTTTTGACTTCATCCCCGAAAGGACTTCGGTCGGTTTTTGCGATTCTGGAGAACACCGGGGTGGTGTTCCGCTCGCACAGTCCTGTCGGACTGTCCTGTTCTCACATCTCTTCGCCTGTCATGCTTCCCGCCTCGCTTGAGGCTCAGAAAAGATACAGGCCAGCGCCGCATCTGTCAACACCTCTGCCCAGAGACTCGCTTGATCCTCCGGGAAACGCGCCTGGGGCGCGGGTTGCAGGATGCGGTCGCAGCAGGCCCCAGCCCCCTCTCCCCCGTTCATGTCCCCGGCCCGTTGCGGCACGGGCCACTCCGAACTTCCTGCGTCCCGCTGCACGCGCGCCGCTGCCCAGTCGCGGCCGCGCATACTGGGGGCATGTTCAAAATCGAAGCTGCCGAACTGATCGTTGCCCGTCTTCCCCTGAAGTTCCGCTTCGAGACGAGTTTCGGGGTGCAGACCGACAAGGTCGTGCCGCTGCTGGTGCTGCACGGTGACGGCGTGCAGGGCGTGTCCGAGGGCACCATGGAACGCGCGCCGATGTACCGCGAGGAGACCATCACGGGCGCGCTGGGGTTGCTGCGTGACGTGTTCCTGCCGCGCGTGATCGGCCAGAGTTTCGCGAATCCCGAGGCGCTGAACGACGCACTGGGGTCGTTCAGGGGGAACCGCATGGCGCGCGCCATGGTCGAGATGGCCGCCTGGGACCTGTGGGCGCGGCAACTGGGCGTGCCGCTGGGCACCCTGCTGGGCGGCCGGAAGGACCGCGTGGAGGTCGGCGTGAGCCTGGGCATCCAGCCGGACGAGGCCGCCACGGTGGATGTCGTGCGCCGCCACGTGGAGCAGGGGTACCGCCGCATCAAGTTGAAGATCAAGCCCGGCTGGGACGTGCAGCCGGTCCGCGCGACCCGCGAGGCCTTCCCGGACATCCGCCTGACCGTGGACGCCAACAGCGCCTACACCCTGGCGGACGCCGGCCGCCTGCGCGCCCTGGACGCCTTCGACCTGACGTACATCGAGCAGCCGCTGGCCTGGGACGACCTGCTGGATCACGCCGAACTGCAACGCCAGCTGAGCACGCCGCTGTGCCTGGACGAGAGCGTGACCAGCGCCCAGGACGCCCGCAAGGGACTGGCGATCCGGGCGGGCGGCGTGATTAACGTGAAGGTCGCGCGGGTGGGCGGGCATGCCGAGGCGCGGCGCGTGCATGACGTGGCGCAGGCATTCGGCGCGCCCGTGTGGTGCGGCGGGATGCTGGAAAGCGGGGTCGGGCGGGCGCACAACATTCACCTGTCGACCCTGCCGAACTTCACGCTGCCCGGCGATACCAGCAGCGGCAGCCGGTACTGGGAGACCGACCTGATCAACGAGCCGCTGGAAGCCGAGGACGGCCTGATGCCTGTTCCGGCGGGAGCGGGCACGGGCGTGACCCTGAACCGGGCGTTCCTGGCGAGCGTCAGCGAACTGCACGAGGAGCAGCGCGGCTGATGCTCCCGGCGCACGACGGCGACCAGGGCGGCCGTGATCCGCGTGACCGTGATCCAGACGAGCAGGTGCCGGGCGTCGGGCCGGAGGGCGGCGCGGACCAGACAGCCGGCCCGTCCACCGGCCCAACCACCGGGCGGACGACTGAGCGCATGGCCGAGGGCGGGCACGTGCGGCCGTTCGTGATCCGCGAGGTGACGGACCCCTGGGCGTTCCGGGCGCTGGAGCGGGTGCAGGTGAGCGCGTGGGGTTACCCGGACCGGGAGGTGCTGCCCGGCACGATGTTCCGTATCAGTGCCGTGACGGGCGGGATCGTGCTGGGCGGGTACGCGAAGTTGCCGCCGGAGGATCCGGCCAGTCTGGTGCCGGTGGGGCTGGCGTTCGGGTTCCCGGCGCTGCGCGGCGCGGAGGTCTGGCATCACTCTCACCTGCTGGCGGTGCATCCGGCGTGGCGGGGCACGGGGCTGGCGGTCGCGCTGAAACTCGCGCAGCGTGAGCGGGCGCTGGCGCAGGGCCTGACCCGCATGACCTGGACGTTCGATCCGCTGGTGTCGCGCAACGCGCGGCTGAACCTGGGCAAACTGGGCGCGGTCGCCCGGACGTACCTGCCGGACTGGTACGCGCTGGAGGACGACCGGGCCGGGGCGTTCCCGGCGGACCGCCTGCTGATCGAGTGGGACCTGACGCGCCCGCACGCGGAGCGTCCCGCGCCGCCGCCGCGCGGGCAGGTGGCGCTGGAGGCGCTGGACGGCGCGCAGGAGCCGGGCGCGGCGCGGTTATACCTGGCGGGCGCGCGGGTGCTGGTCGAGGTGCCGACCCGGCCCGAGACGCTGGAGTTGCCGGTGCGGCGGGCGTGGCGGGACGCGCTGCGTGAGGTGCTGGGCACGTACCTGTCGCGCGGGTACGAGGTGGTGGATCTGGCGCGGGCCGGTCACCGGGCGCATTACGTGCTGGCGCGCGTGACGGGCGGCGCGCAGCGGGAGGGTGGCCGCGAGGGTGGTGGGGCGGCCGGGGGACGCTGAGGACGGGTGAACGGGCCGGGGGTGGCGTAAGCCGGGCCACCGTGTTATGTTATTTACATAAGAAGCGACGGGCTATCTCCCGCCGCCTCCTGCCACCCACTCAAGGAGTCCACATGCTGCACATCGAATTCACCACCGACCTGGGCGCCCGCGTCACCGTCGACGTCGAAAACCCCGCCCAGCTGCTGGACATCCAGCGCCAGTACGGCCGCCTCGGCTGGACCAGCGGCGACGTTCCCAGCGGCGGCTACCAGTTCCCCCTGGAAAACGAGGCGGACTTCGACTGGACCCTGATCGGCGCCCGCAAGTGGACCAGCCCCGACGGCGAGGAACTCGTCATTCACCGCGGACACGCCTACCGCCGCCGCGAACTGGACGCCGTGGACAGCCGCAAGATGAAACTCCCGGCCGCCGTGAAGTACTCACGCGGCGCGAAAAGCACCGACCCCGACCACGTCCGCGAGAAATCCGACGGCGAATTCGAGTACGTGACGCTGGCCATCTTCCGGGGCGGCAAACGCCAGGAACGCTACGCCACCCCCCGGCAGGGCACGCAACCCACCCAGGCCAGCCGTCCCGCCCCGCAGGCCGCCGCGCCCGGCACCCGCCCGGCTGCCCAGCAGGCCCCGCAACAGGCCGCCCGGCCCGCGCCGCGCCCCGCCCCGGCCCCCGCACCCACCGACGACGAAACGCCGTTCTGAAGACCAGCGTCCTGAAGGTCATCACCCGCAGACCCTGAAGAGGCCCGCATCCGCCTGTGCCGGTGCGGGCCTCTTCCCTTTCCCTGCGCCCCTGACAGCGCGCCCCTGACAGTGCGCCTCCGAGAGTCATACGGACTGCCGTCTGTTTCGCCGACAACCCGGAACCCGCTTTTCTCCTCCTCTGCGGGGCAGCTCCACGAGTCGCATCCGCTCGGATGGAAGGGTCCTTGCAGCCCCTTCCATCCGAGTCCGTATCAGGCGTCGCGGGGGTCAGCTGTTCACGCAGGACGCGGCGCACGTCGGCCGGTTGCCAGCCCTCGGGCTTGAGGATCTTGCCGTCGGCGCGCAGCGGGCCGGACACCTTGTTCATGTTCGCGCGGTGCACCTCGGCGAATACCGCGTCGGCGTTCACGCCCAGACGGTCCAGCGCGCCGTACGTGACGTACAGCAGGTCCACCAGTTCGTGCGCCAGCGGCGTCAGGTCCTCGGCAGGGACGGCCTCACCGGCCTGCACGCGGGCCTCGAGCAGGGCGAACTCGGTCTCGACCTCCTGAAATTCCTCGCGGATCAGGGTGCGGCGCAGGGCCAGCAGCGTTCCGTCCGGCACGGTGGGCGCGGGAACGGGGCGCTCACCGATGGCCGCGTGAAAGGCCCGCAGGCGCGCGGCGTTCGAGATGAGTTCGTTCGAGGTGGGCTCGTTCGAGATGGGTTCGGTGGGACCGGCAGCGGGAACGGACTTCATCCGCCCAGACTACCTCCGCCCAGGCCACCCGGATTCCGCCGGGATCCGGAACGCGGCGCCCGGTGGGGGCGGGCATTCAGGGACGCAGTCGCAGCGGAGCGCCGCGCAGCGCCGGGTCGTCCAGTTGCACGCCGAGCGGCTGCACGCGCCCGTCCGGCTGCACCCGCAGCGTCACGGGCAGCGTCACGGCCCGCACCGAGCACGTTCCGCCGCTGACCGCGCAGGTGAACAGTTGCCCCGCCACCCGCGCCGGGTAGGGGCCGGGCCGCGTGCCTGCCGGGGCCAGCAGCGGCCAGCGCAGCGGGGCGGGCCGGGCGTAGTAGGCGCGGCGGGCCGGGTCCGGGTGCGGCGCGCCGCTCAGGACGCCCTCGTGCGTGCTCCAGGGGGTGGTCAGGGTCAGTCGGTTGGGCGCCTCGCGGTTCAGCAGGAAGTCCCGCAGCGCGAAGGTCAGGGTCAGCGTGCCGGGCGGCGCCGGGTTCACGCGCCCGGCCGCGCCGGTCACTCCGGTCAGGCAGAGCAGGGCACTGACGGCCAGCGTGGCGGCCCACCCGCCCGGACGCGCCGTGCGGGCACGCTGGGCAGCAGCGGGCAGGGCAGCGGCAGGCAGGGGCATGCGCCACAGCATAGCGGGGCCGCCCATGAACGCGCGCGGCCAGGGATGAATCGCCCTGACCGCGCGTGAAACGCCAACGTGGTGTGTCCTGTCTGTAGGTCCGGCCTGTGTGTCCTGCGCGTGACCTGTCGTGCCCCGGAGTTGAACCGGCCTGTTCCTGCTGGGTGCGGGTGGTGGGACTCGAACCCGCCTGCTGCCTGCCTTGGCCCGCTCGCGCGCCCGTTGGTGAAGAGGTGGGCGTCTCCCTCTGGCCTGATCGCCCGGCGCTGCCCGTTCCGCTGGGGACGTTCTGCGCGTGCGACCTCACCAGGCCGGACTGAAGTATGCCGCGCGTCTGTCAGGGCTGCATGTGCCAGACGTACACCCGGCCTTAAGTAAAATTGCGTGCCAGACCGCATTCAGCGTGACTGTCCTCACGGTTGCGCACTGCAGGTCCGGTGCTGCAGGTCCGGCACTGTAGGCCCAGTGCTGCAGGTCCGGTACTTCGCGCACCGGGGCTGCGGACCTCGCCGCGCTACAGGTCCAGCAGGCGGTACCCGTAGGCGTTCACGACCCGCGCGCCGCTGACCGGGTCGGTGTACTCGACCTTCTTTCCCTCGTACTCGTGAATGTGGCCGTGCACGACCAGCCGCGGGTGCCGCCGGGTCATGAAGCGCGTGATGGACTCGCAGCCCCGGTGCGCGAAGTCCGTTCCGGCGTGCGGCCCGGTGGGCGGCGCGTGCGTGAGCAGCACGTCCACGCCGCGCCGGGCGCGCCACGCCAGTTGCGCCAGTCCCACGCGGGCCTGCGTGTCCGTGTACTGCCCGTGGCCCTTCTCGCGGTAGCGGGGCGCGCCGCCCCACCCGGCGACACGCAGCCCGGCTTCCTCGACCACGCGGCCGTGCGCGGCGATCACGCCCCTCGGCGGTACGCGGCGTTCACCCTCGGTCACGAATTCGTTCTCGTGGTTGCCGTGCACGTAGATGACCGGGACCGTCATCTTGGTCGCCAGGAATTCCAGGTAGTAGCCCGGCAGGTCACCGGCGGCCAGGACCGCATCGACCGGCGGCACGCCCTGCGGGAAGCCCTCGCGGTACACGAACGGATGCACGAAATCCGCCAGGAGCATCAGGCGTTTCCCGAGCGGTTCGGAAGCTGGTGGGTGGTGGGGGTCTGGGGTCGCCTGGGTCATGAATGCTCAAAGGTGGGGCGGAAGGTGACGCCAGCGCGCCTGAACACAGGTGGCCGTCGGCGCGGGCCGGGCGGGAGGATGACCCCGAGTCTAGCCCGGCGCGTCCCGGCCGTCCGGGGGGCTGGCCATCCAGAGTACGCTGGTGCGGTGCCTGCGCTCTTGAGTCCCCGTTTACTTCTGCTGCCCCTGACCCGCGCCGTGATGGCACGCCGCCTGGAAGGCGCCGGGTTCGTGTGCCCGCTGCCCACCCCGGACGGCATGCAGGACGTGTACTTCCCGCCGGAATGGCCGGGGGACGCGCTGCCGCTGCTCCCGGCGCTGCTGGCTGACCTGAACGCCGGGCAGGGCGAGATGGACGGCACGTTCATCGCGGTTCACCGGGGCAACCTGACCGCGCTGGGGCAACTGGGCGTGCTGGGCGGCGTGAACGGACAGGGCGAGCAGCAGATCGGGTACGGCCTGACCCCGGAGGCGCGCGGGCGGGGCTACGCGACCGAGGCGGTGGGCGCGCTGGTGGCGCACCTGCACGCGGCGGGCGTGGTGACCGTGACCGCACAGACGGCCACCTCGAACCCCGCCAGCAGCCGGGTGGTGCAGAAACTGGGGTTCCGGCTGGTCGGCAGCGGCCACAGCGACCAGGACGGCCCGCTGAGCCTCTGGGCGCACACCTGAAGGCCACGCACCGGATCTGCGGAGCATGAATATTCACCTGAATACTCGCGGGGCGCGACTGGGTCACGCAAGCTGAAAATAATGTTGCAGCCGCAAGGCATACCCCGCAGCGACCCTTAAGCTGGGTGCATGAACATCTCGATTCTCGGTATTCCCATGGATCTCGGCGCCGGGCGACGCGGCGTGGACATGGGCCCCAGCGCCCTGCGGAACGCCCACCTGAGCCGCGCGCTGCGTGACCTGGGGCACAGCGTCACGGACCTCGGGGACGTGCGCGTGGCGCTGCCCGAAAGCATCGACAAGCACGAGGAAGGCGGACTGGTGTTCCTCGACCCGATCCTGGACGCCTGCCGCGCCGCCGCCGAACAGGTCGCCGCGCTGCCGGCCGGGACCTTCCCGCTGACGCTGGGCGGCGATCACAGCGTCAGCATGGGCACCGTGACCGGCAACGCCCTGCGCGGCAACCCGGCCGGTGAACGCACGGGCCTGATCTGGGTGGACGCGCACACCGACTACAACACGCCCCAGAGCAGTCCCAGCGGGAACATTCACGGCATGCCGGTCGCGGCGCTGACCGGGCGGGGCGACCCGCGCCTGACCGGCCTGGGCGGCGACTGGCACATGCGCCCCGAGGACATCGTCATGATCGGCATCCGCAGCGTCGACACCTACGAGCGTGACCTGATGCGCGAGGCCGGCGTGAAGGCCTACACCATGAAGGACGTGGACCAGCTGGGCATGACCCGCATTCACGAGGAAACCATGGAACGCCTGGGGCACCTGAGCCGCCTGCACGTGTCGTTCGACGCGGACGCCCTGGACCCCAGCGTGTGCCCCGGCGTGGGCACGCCCGTGCCCGGCGGCCTGACCTACCGCGAGGGTCACCTGCTGATGGAACTCCTGAGCGAATCGGGCCGCGTGACCAGCATGGACATCGTGGAAGTCAATCCCATCCTGGATACCCGCAACCAGACGGCCGAGGTCATGGTCGGCATGGCCGCCAGCCTGCTGGGACAGCGCATCCTGTAATCAACAGGTTCTTAACTTCAGGGCAGACCAGCGATGAACACGTAGTGTTTACCCCTCCCCCTTGAGGGGGGAGGCTGGGAGGGGGTGAGCAGGAATGGCGTTACAGAAGACGTGTTCCATGCTTTTCCCCTCTGGCGCTTGAACAACGTCCGCTCCATTGGTAATACGGGTTCCGTTTATTTCGCTGACAGACCGGAACACCACCGATCTGTCAACTCCACGTCCGGAGACGCGTTTTGCTGCTACTCGCTTCGCTCGGACCCAGCGGCTTTATAAGCCATTCAATCGGAGTCCGCACAATCATGCGCGGCTGATCCTGCAAGGCGCAGCGCCGCCCCTCTGATAGAGGGGCGGCGCTGCGCGTGCGGACCCGGTAGGACGGCCGGGCGTTACAGGTCGTCGCTGTCGGGGTCGGCAGCGTCGGGGTCGGCGGCGTCGAGGTCTGTCGCATCTGCGCTGGCCTGTCCGGGCGTGACCTGCGGGCGCGCGAAGCGCATGTAGTCCAGCCAGGGGGGCGTGTGGCCCAGCTGGCGGATCATCAGGGCGATCTGCGCGGTGTGCCGGACCTCGTGGGTCATGACGTTCCACAGCAGCTGGTCCAGCGTGACGGTGTCGCTGGCCGGGTCGTCCTGCACCAGTTTCACGCTGCGGTTCAGGTCCGGGTCGCTGTCCAGGAACGCGGCGGTGCGGCCGCTGACTTCCCGGCTGTACTCCAGGATCCAGTTCAGGTCGTACTGCGTGGCCTGCGGGCGCACCCAGTCGTGCGGGTACCGCTGGTGGACGCTGTCGCTCAGCACGACACCGTGAATCCAGTGGTCCTCGACGTCCGTGACGTGCAGCAGCAGGTCCTTGATGTTGTGGAACCGGTCACCGCTGTCGATCAGGTCGCGGTCGAGATCGGCGGGCGGCAGGGCCCGCAGGAAGTTCCACAGCTGGGCTCGTGCGGCGGACAGGTAGGAGTAGTACTCGCGGACGTTCATGAATGACCCACAGTATACCCGTTCGGGCTGTCCGTCATGCCCGCAGGGTCACCCGCGGCGTTCCCGGACGGCGCGTCGCCTTCCAGCAGGGGCCGCAGCACGCGCCGCACGTCCTCGACCGTCACGACCTGCACCAGTTCGTCCCGCAGTTCCGGGTAGTCCGGCAGGTACTTCGGCAGCACCTTGCGCAGCGGGCGCAGCGTCAGGCGGCCCGTGTCGTCGTCGTAGAAGCGGGTCTGCAACTCGGCGTGCCGCAGGGCGGTGCGGGCGCGGTCCTGCGCGCCGGGCAGTTCGTCCTGGCCGCTGGCGAGCGCCCGGAAGATCCAGGGATTCCCGACGGCGCCGCGCCCGATCATCACGGCGGCCACGCCGGTCCGTTGCCGCTCGCGCGCCTGGGCCGGAGTCAGGATGTCGCCGCTGCCTACCACGGGCACGCGCACGCTGGCCGCCACGCGCGCGATGGCGTCCCAGTCGGCCTGCCCGGTGTACCGCTGGGCGCTGGTGCGGCCGTGCACGGTGATCAGGGCGGCCCCGGCGGCCTCCAGGCCCTGCGCGACTTCCACGCTGCGGTCGTGATCCCACCCGAGGCGGATCTTGGCGCTCACGTCCAGGCTCGTGGCCTGCCGCATGGCGCTGACCAGTTCGTACGCGACTTCGGGCGTCTGGAGCAGGCACGCGCCGCCCTTCCCGCGGATCTTGGGAACGGGGCAACCCATGTTCAGGTCGATGGCGGCGGGCGCGAACCACGCCTCGGCCCGCGCGACGGCGGCGGCCAGCACGTCGCTTTCCGCGCCGAACAGCTGCACCACGCGTTCCTGCTCGCCGGGGTAGGGGCGGCCCAGGTTGAGTTTCTCGGTGTCGCCGCCGCCCATCAGGCCGCGCGCGCTGATCATCTCGCTGACGGTCCACAGGGCGCCCTGCTCGGCCGCGAGTTGCCGCAGGGGCGCGTCACTGTACCCGGCCATGGGAGCCAGGACCGCGCCGGGCCGGGCCAGTCGGGCGGCGTAGAAGCCAGGGGTGGGGGTGAAACCGGTCATCCCCGCAGGGTAGCGCACGCCCTTCCCCCGCAGGGTGAACCTGCGCTGAATTCCCCCGGCGGCGGCGTTCACCGGGGTCCGGCGGGCGCGCGGTACACTGGGGCAGACCGGCATCCGAATCATCCATTCACTCGCCCGCCCTGCCGGATGGGAGGCTTTACCTTGAACGTTACGCCGCTGGCGCTGCACCACGCGCCGCTGCTTCACCGTCTGTACACGTCCGCGCCCGGGTATTTCGACCTGATCAGTGCGCGCGTGCCGTCCCTGAGCGAGGTGCAGCGGGACGTCGAAATTGCGCTGCTTGACCCGCGCCGTTCCATGGAACTCGTGCATGACGACCAGGGCGAACTGGTCGGCAGTCTGGACTGCAAACGCGACTACCCGGAACCCGGTGACCTGACCATCAACCTGCTGCTGATCCGCGAGGACCGGCAGTCGCAGGGCCTGGGTGAACAGGTCGTCCGGCACCTCGAAACGCACGCCCCACCGGGCACGACCCGCATCCTGGCGAGCGTGCTGGGCAACAACCCGCGCGGCGCACGTTTCTGGGAACGTCAGGGGTACTCGTTCGCGCTGGACGCCCGCCCGGTCATGACCTGGTACGCCAAGCCGCTGTCCGGCCCGCCGCGCCGCACGCCGGAATCCGACCCGCTGAACCTGGTGCGGTGACTCTGCCCCGGCAGACCCTCCCGCGGCAGACCCTGCCCCGGCACTGACGTTCGCGGCCTCCTGGTGCCACGCCGTACACCCCACGCCGTACACTCTGTGCGTGATCGTCAAGTACGGCGGGAATGCCATGAAAAGCCTGGACCTGCGGCGCGCCGTTGCCGCCGAGATTGCCGCGCTGCGCGCCGAGTACCCGGTGGTGGTCGTGCACGGAGGCGGCCCGGTCATCGAGCGGGAACTCGCGGCGCGCGGCGTGACCAGTGAATTCCGGGGCGGGCTGCGCGTGACCACCCCGCAGGCCATGGACGTGGTCGAGATGGCGCTG
Organism: Deinococcus seoulensis; assembly: GCF_014648115.1. Lineage (NCBI taxonomy): Bacteria > Thermotogati > Deinococcota > Deinococci > Deinococcales > Deinococcaceae > Deinococcus > Deinococcus seoulensis. The sequence continues at coordinate 29,566 of NZ_BMQM01000034.1, read as the reverse complement.
TGCCAGCTGAACAAGCAGCTCTCGCAGGACGTGGGGGCCGCCGTGGGCCTGATGGGCCGCGACAGTGCCCTGCTGCGCGCCGAGGTGCTGGACCCCGACCTGGGCCGCGTGGGCCGCGTGACCGGCGTGAACGCCGCGCTGCTCCGCACGCTGCTGGGCGCCGGGATCACGCCCGTGCTGGGCTGCGTGGCACTCGGCCCGGACGGCGAGGCACTGAACGTGAACGCCGACACCGCCGCCGGAGCCGTGGCGGGCGCCCTGAACGACGGCATCGTGTTCCTGACGGACGTGGACGGCGTGTACCGCGCCTACCCCGACCCGGCCAGCCGCGCCGCGACCCTCACCCGCGCCGAGGTCGAGGAGGGCGTCGCGCAGGGCTGGATTGCGGGCGGCATGATCCCCAAGGTGCGGGCCGCGCTGGACGCCCTGGACCGGGGCGCGCCGTTCGCGGTGATCGCCAGCGGCATGCAGGCCGGGGTGCTGGCCGCCGCCACGCGGGGCGAGGCCGGCACACGCATCACGCCCTGAGCGTCCTCTGCGGGCACATCACGCCCTGAGCTGGCGTCACTGCACTTTCGAGAACACCAGCGTGTCACGCAGGCGCGTGTGGTCGCGGGGGTCCACGTCGTCGTTCACGAGGTGGGCGTCCAGGGTGTACCCCAGCGCGGCGGGAATGCGGGCGCTGCGTTCGTTCTGCGGGTCGCAGCGGATCTCCAGGCGGCGCAGGCGCAGGGTGTTCAGGGCGAGGTCCGTCAGGGCCTGCGCGACCTCGCGGGCATAGCCGCGCCCGGTGTGCGGCGTGGCGATCCAGTACCCGATCTCGCCGCGCGGAATCAGCCAGTTCAGGGCGTGGTAGCCGCTGCTGCCGATCAGTTCGGTGCCGCTGGCGTCCCAGACGTGGTAGCGCAGGTTCTCGCGCGTGTCGAATTTCTCGGCGGCCGAGCGCAGGTTCTCGCGCGAGGCGTCCTCGGTCATGGGGTGCTGCGCCCAGTGCATCCAGCGCTGCAATTCGGGCAGCGAGGCGTTCACGGCCCCCACCAGCGCGCGGGCGTCGGCCGGGTCGGGGCGGCGCAGCAGCAGGCGGTCGGTGCGCAGTTCGGCGGGAACGGCATTCAGGGCTTCGGCAGTCACCATGCCCGGCAGTGTAGTGGCCGCGCGGCGGGGCACACCACCAGCCGGATGACCTACCGCAGGCCGTCAGTGCCCGGCCAGATGCCCAGGCGGATGTACGGTCGGCTGCGCGCTCAGCGGATGGGTACCGAGCGACCCGATGGGCGGCGCTCGGTGAGTTCCAGGTACGCCAGTCTCATCAGCTGCCAGCGTTTCAGCCCCGGAAACTGACGGGCCTTGCTGTTCACGCGGCGTTCCAGCGCGGCGTGGTTGCCGCGGCAGGCGGCCAGCAGCCGCGCTTCCCAGTACACGTCCTGCGCGCCGTCGCGCCGGGTGGCGCCTGCGGGGGCGGTGGGCGCGCCGCGCCGGGCCGCGCGCCTGAACAGCCGACTTGTCACGGTCAGCGCCGCCGCGCCGCCCACCAGTCCCATTGCCAGTGTTGTCAGGATCACCCGCCCACCCTACCGCGCCCGGCGCGCGGACGACACGAAATTTCGCATACACCGGGTGTAGGAAACCGCAGCGGGGCACGGCCCGCTTAAGGACGTTGAAGCTAACATTGCGAGATTCCGGGAAATCGCCGGAATCTCTCCATTCCCGCTTCAACGTCCTTCCTCTGCTACGCGCTCCGCGCGGTTTATCTACAAGATAAACGCAGTGTACTCAGCGGTTCAGGCGGGGGTCATTGGGGTTCACGCCGTACACGGCGCCCCAGGGTTTATACACGCTTTTCAGGGTGTCGCTGCTGATGGTCTTGCCGCCCACCTTGATGGTGCGTTCGATGACGCTGGTCATGCCCTGCACCGGCTGGTCCAGTTGCCGCTGTCCGCCCAGGGCGACGCGGTCGTCGGGGGTGTAACTGGGGTCGGCGGGGGCCTTGAAGTCGGTCACGACGGGCCGGCTGACCGTGACCTCGCGGCCGGTGTTCGCGCCGAACACGTCGAAGCGCAGGGTCTGGTCGGCGCGGTTCCAGCTGGCCTGGATGAAGATGTGCTTGCCGGTGTCGTTCTTCATGCGCAGGTTCTTCTGCGGGGCGTACACGGTCGCCTCGTACCCGACGGGATCGTAGTACGACACGCGGTGGCTGTGCTCGTGGCGTTCCGTGATGGGCAGGCCCGCCTGGTACAGCGCGCGGAACACGGTGGTGCTGACCTGGCAGATGCCGCCGCCGTCCTCCTTGGTCAGGGTGCCGCCGCTGATCACGAAGCCCTTCACGAAGCCGGTGCTGGCGTCGATCTCGCCGATGGACTTGTTGAAGTCGAATTCCTCTCCTGGCGCGACGAACATGTTGTCCAGTTTGGCCGCGCCGACCAGGATGTTCTTCTCGCGGAAGTCCGGGCTGCCGGCGTAGCTGCTCTGGCCGGTGGCGACGTGCCACAGCACGCCCCGCCGCGCGAGTACCTCGGCGCTGCGGCCCGGTTCGGTGCGTTTGAAGGCCACCTCGGCGCTGTCCTTGCCGCCCTGAATGGCGACGTACAGGTTATGGCTGGTGGCGGCCCGGTCGAAGGTCCAGCCGGTCTGGCCCTGCGCGACCCAGCTGCCCTTCACGTTCCGGAAGATGGCGTTTCTGGGCGCGCGGGCGTTCAGGGTCTGCTCGATGCGGTCCAGGATCGGCGTGAAGGTGGTGCTGAGCTTGTCGTACTTGCGGCTGGCGGCGATGCCTTCAGCGGGAATCACCCAGGATTTGATGATGGGGTCCTGGTGCAGTTCGCCCTTCTGGATGCGGGGTTCGGTGGTGCGGAAGATCAGCTTGAAGGGCCTGTCGGACGGGCCGTCCTGGGCGTGGGCGCTGGCGGCCAGCGACAGGGTCAGCAGGGAGAGCAGGGCGCGGTTCATGCCCCCAGCGTAGGGCGCGCCGCGCGCCGGGCCGTGAAATCCGGCTTGGCAACGCGTTTACCACCACTACCGGTGACCTTGAGGTTCCGGGGGCCGTCAGCGGCGCGTCAGCTGGCCTGGGCGGTCAGGGTCTGGGCTGTCGTTGGGCCGTCAGGGAATCAGTGCCTCCAGCCGGGCCAGGTTGGCGCGCAGCTGCGGCGCGTCGGGCGCGACGAGGTTCACGTGCCCCACCTTCCGCCCGTGCCGGTGCGCCTTGTGGTACAGGTGAACGCGTGTGCCGCTCACGGCATCGATGGCGGCCCAGTCGGGTTCCAGGGGCTGCCCGTCCGGGCCGTCCACGCCGACGACGTTCAGCATGGCGGTGGGGTGCAGCGGCGCCCAGTCGCTCAGCGGGAGGCCCAGCACGGCGCGCACCTGCGCCTCGAACTGGCTGATCCCGCCGCCGTCCTGCGTGAGGTGCCCGCTGTTGTGCACGCGCGGCGCGACCTCGTTGACCAGCAAGTCGCCGCCGGGCAGCACGAAGAACTCCAGGGTGATCAGCCCCTCCAGGTTCCAGGCGTCCGCGACCGCGCGGGCCAGTTCGCGGGCGCGGGCTGCGGTGCCGTCCGGGACGTGGGCGGGGTACACGCTGGTCCGCAGGATGCCGCCTCTGTGGACGTTCTCGACCAGCGGCCCGAACGCCACCTGCCCGGACGGCGTGCGCGCCACGGCGAGGCTCACCTCGCGCTCGAAGGGCACGAAGCCCTCCAGCACGCACGGCACGCGGCCCAGTTCCGCCCAGGCGGCGCGCGCTTCGGCGTCCGTGTTCACGCGGGCCTGTCCCTTGCCGTCGTACCCGAGTTCGCTGGTCTTCAGGATGCCGCGCCCGCCGACCCGCTCCAGCGCGCCGTTCAGGTCGCCTTCCGCCTCGATGATCTCGAAGGGCGCGGTGGTGGCCCCGGCGTCCCGCAGGGCCTGTTTCTCGCGGGCGCGGTGCTTGCTGCGGGCCAGCAGGGACCCCGCCGGGCGGACCGGCACGCGGCCCTCCAGCGCGGCCAGCGCCTCGACCGGGATGTTCTCGAATTCCAGCGTCACGGCGTCGCACGCGGCCAGTTCGTCCAGCCCGGCCGGGTCGGTGTACGGGGCGTGCAGGTGCCGGGCGCACAGGCGCGCCGGGGCCTGCGGGTCGGGTTCCAGCACGGTCACGCGCACGCCCAGCGGAATGGCGGCCAGCGCGAGCATCTGCGCCAGCTGCCCGCCCCCCAGGATGCCCAGCGTCAGGTCACGCCCCAGTGTGGTGCCGGATGTCGGTGTGGTCATGCCTCGCCCGCCTGCGGGTGCCCGTCGAAGTGGGGGTCGTCCAGCACGCCCTGCGTCTGCGCGGCGCGGAAGGCGTCCAGGCGGGCGCGCACCGCCTCGTCGGTCGTGGCGAGCATCGCGGCGGCGAACAGCGCGGCGTTCTTCGCGCCTGCCGCGCCGATCGCGAAGGTCGCCACGGGCACCCCGGCGGGCATCTGCACGATGCTCAGCAGGCTGTCCTGCCCGCTCAGGGCGCGGGACTGCACGGGCACGCCCAGCACGGGCACGCGCGTGAACGCCGCCAGCATGCCCGGCAGGTGCGCCGCGCCGCCCGCCCCGGCGATGATGCACGTGAAGTTCAGGCGCTCGGCCCGCGCGCCGTACGTGGGCAGCAGCGCCGGGGTGCGGTGCGCGGACAGGACCCGCACCTCGTACGGCACGCCCAGGTCCCGCAGGACGTCCAGCGCGCCCTGCATCGTCTCGAAATCACTGCGGCTTCCCATCACGACGCCCACCCGGGGGGCGGCCTGGACTGCAAGATCGTTCACGGCCCGCATCCTACCCGGCCCGGCCGGGTCCGCGCTTCCCCCTGTCCGGGCCGGGCGCGCTAGCCTGCACGGGTGAACGCCGCGCACGACGACGACCCCGCCCGCTCCTCCCCCATCCGCCCGGACTACGACTGGCTGTACTCCCGGACCCGCGCGGGCCGGGCGCGCGGACCGCACGGCGCGGCGGCGCTGCTGGCGCAGCTGGGCGACCCGCAACAGGCGTTTCAGAGCGTCCGGGTGATCGGCACTAACGGCAAGGGCAGCACCTGCGCCATGCTGGAGGCGGGCCTGATCGCCTCGGGCGTGCCGGTGGGCCGCTTCACCAGTCCGCACCTGACGCACTTCGAGGAGCGCGTGCGCGTGAACGGCGCCAACCTCCCGCCCGACCGCACCGCCGCGTTCATCGCGTGGGCGCAGGCCAGCGCGCCGGACGCGGCGTTCTTCGACCTGACGCTGGCCCTCGCCTGCCAGGAGTTCGCGCGGGCGGGCGTGGGGGTCGCCGTGATGGAGGCCGGAGTGGGCGGCCGCAGCGACGCCACGCAGGCCCTGACGCGCGTGGCCGCGACCGTCATCACGAACGTGGACCTGGACCACGTGGGCGTGCTGGGCGGCACCGTGGAAGCCATCGCCGCCGACAAGGCCGGGGCGGCCCAGCCCGGCGTGCCCCTGCTGACCACCGCGACCGGCGCAGCCCTGACCGTGATCACCGCTGCCGCCGCGCAGGCCGGGGCGCCCCTGCTGACCCCGGACACCCACCCCACCCTGTTCGCGCTGCCGCGCCCACCCCGCCTGGAAGGACTGCACCAGCACCGCAACGCCGCGCTGGCCGCCGCGACCCTCCGCACCCTCGGGTACGGGCCGGGCGTGGACGCCGCCCTGAACGCGGCGCACCCCGCCCGCCTGGAACGCTTTCAGGTGGACGGCCGCACGGTCCTGATCGACGGGGCGCACAACCCGCACGCCACCCGCGCCCTGGCCGACGCGCTGCGCGGCACCCCGGTCCACACGCTGCTGTTCGGGAATCTGGCCCGCAAGGACACCGCCGCCACCCTGGCCCCGCTGCTCCCCCTGACCCGGCAGCGGGTGTTCACCGCGCCCGGCGACCTCGCCACCCCCCCGCAGGAACTCGCCGAAGCGCACGGCGGCGAGGCCACCTCCGACATGACGGCCGCCCTGACCCGCGCCCTGACCCTCACCCCGCCCGGCGGCACCCTGCTCGTGACCGGCAGCCTGTACCTCGCCGGACACGTCCGGGCGCAGCTGCTGGCCCTCACGCCCTGAACCCGGCTTGACAGGACGCGCACCTGCCCGTATACTTCCCCTCGCTCTGGATCGTTAGCTCAATTGGCAGAGCAGCTGACTCTTAATCAGCGGGTTGTAGGTTCGATTCCTACACGATCCACCAGAACAGACCCCCACCCCGCGTGGGGGTTTCTGCTTGCGGGGGTTCAGCGTGCCGTGGGCTGGCGCTCATGCGGCGCGACATGTGTTCACGTGGCGTTGGCTCGGTGGGTCTTGTTACGGGGTGCGGCGCGGCGGGGTGGTCTGGTGGGTGCATGACGAACGATCAGCAGACGGACGGGCAGACCACCACGCAGGCGTTCATGGCGGCGTTACAGCAGGCCGAGGCGACGGGCGACGTGACCGCGCTGCTGGCGCTGCACGCGCCGGACGTGACCCTGCGCAACCTGACGCAGCAGACCTGGGAAGGCGAGGCAGGTGCGCAGGCCTTCTGGGACACGTACCTGGGGAACTTCGAGGAGATCCGCAGCGAGTTCACGCACAGCCACGAGGCAGGCGGGCTGGGCGTCATGGAGTGGACGGCTTCCGGGCAGCTTCGGGGCGGGCATCCGGTGGAATACCGGGGCGTCAGCCTGATCGAACTGAGCGGCGGGAAGGTCACGGCGTTCCACACGTACTACGACAGCGCGGCGTTCGTGGTGGCACCCGCCTGATACGGACTCCGATTGAATGGCTTTGTAAGCCACTCAATCCGAGCGGATGCGAGTAGGAGGGAAAGGGGTTCCGGGCGTGGAATTGGCAGGGGCGGCGTCCTTCCGGGTGGAGGGCGAAACAGACGGAATCCGTATGACAGCGGGCGGGGCGGGTACACTGCCCTCATGTTGCTGTACGGTCGGAATCCGGTTTTAGAGGCGCTTCAGGACGGGCGCGTGTCCGAGGTGCTGGTCGCGCGTGGTGTGGAGGAAGCGTTCGTGGCGCAGCTCAAGGCGTCCGGGGTGAAACTCCGTTTCGCGCCCCGCATCGAGCTGGATCAGCTGGCGGGCACCACGCAGCATCAGGGCGTGATGGCCGAGGTCGAGGACATGGCCTGGGCGGACGTGGACGACATCCTGGCGCTGGCCGAGCAGCGCGGCGAGGACCTGCTGATCGTGCTGCTGGACGGCATCACGGACCCCCGGAATTTCGGGGCGATCATCCGCAGCGCGGAGGTGCTGGGCGCGCACGGCGTGGTCGTCGAGGAACGCCGCAGCGCGCCGCTCTCGCCGGTCGTGGCGAAGACGGCGGCCGGAGCGACGAGTTACCTGCCGGTCGCGCAGACGAAGAACCTGCCGCGCCTGATCGAGCAGCTCAAGCAGGAGAACGTGTGGGTGTACGGCGCGGCGGGCGAGGCGGCCGAGGACGTGCGCCGCATCGATTTCAGCGGGAAGGTGGCGCTGGTGATCGGCGCGGAAGGCGAGGGCATGCGCCGCCTTGTCCGCGAGAAGTGCGACGCGCTGGTCAGCATTCCGGTGCGCGGGCGGGTGCAGAGCCTGAACGCGTCGGTCGCGGCAGGCATCCTGCTGTTCGAGGCGACGCGGGGACGGTCTTGACCCTGCGCGTCGAGCGTGTCGCCAGTCCCGCCTTCGAGCTGGAGGTCCTGCCGGAGATGGGGGCCAGCATCCTGAACCTGCGCGCCGCGTCGGGCCGCCCGGTCATGCGGCACGTGGACCTGTCGGACGTGCAGACCAGCAGTCAGTGCGCGAGTTTCACGCTGCTGCCGTTCAGTAACCGCATCCGGGACGCGCACTTCACGTTCGCGGGCCGCGACGTGCCCCTGCGCGTGAACACGAAAGACGGACTGGCGCAGCACGGGGACGTACGCAACCGCCCGTGGCAGGTCGAGCGGGTGTCGGACTCGCACCTGCGCTGCACGTTCGACAGCCGCGCCTTTGCGGACATCAACTGGCCGTGGGCGTTCACGGCGCACGTCGAGTACCGCCTGCACGGCCCGCACTTCGACACGACCGTCACCCTGACGAACGAGGACACGACCGACATGCCCGCCGGGCTGGGCCTGCACCCGTACTTCGCGCGCGTGCAGGAGGGCGTGGACCCGGCGTTACAGGTGGGCGCGGACCTGACGTACGACACCGACGAACGCCTGTTGACGCTGGGCGGCGCGCGGCCCGTGCAGCCCGCCGAGGATTACCGCGCGCCCAGCCCGGTCGGCGAGCGGCACATCGACCGCACGTACACCGCGTGGGACGGCTTGGCCCGCCTGGACTGGGGCGAGCGGGCGCTGACCGTCACGGCCGACAACGTGTACTCGCACGTGGTCGTGTTCACCGCCCCGGACGGCAGTCTGGCCGTCGAACCGGTATCGCACGCGACCGACGCGTTCAACCTCGCGGCGCAGGGCGTGGCGGGCGTGGACCTGCGCGTCCTGCACCCCGGCCAGAGCCTCGCGGGCACGGCGCGCGTGACGCTGGAAGGCGCCTGGTAATACGGACTCCGATTGAATGGGCTGCAAAGCCTGTTCAATCCGAGCGAAGCGAGTAGGAGAGAAACGGGTTCCGGACGTGGAGCCGGCAATCCGGTGACGTTCCGGATTGTTGGCGAAACAAACGGAGTCCGTATAAGACGGCACGCGGCCCGGTCATGTGCAGCGCCGGGATCCACAACAACGTCGGGCCGGAGTGTGAACCGAGAGGAGGACAGCGGGCGCAGAAACCGCCGCTGTCCTCCTCCCCTGGTGCCGGTGTGCTCAGCCGGTGGCGAGCAGCACGCCGCGCAGGTCGCGGATCTCGAATTCGCGGCGGTCGCGGCTGCCCATCCATTGCAGGGCTTCCAGGAGATCGTCGGTTTCTTTCATGACTTCCGGTTCGGTGCCGTACCCGTTCCACAGGATGCGGTACGCGCGGGGCGCGGTGGGAGGGGACCAGCGTTCACCCTCGTCTTCTTTCACGAATGCTCTCGACATCTCCCCAGTCTGCGCGCCGGTCATGACGTGCGGGTGGGCGCTGCGTTCAGAGGCGTTCATGCCGCGCCGGTTCCCGCCGCCTACTGTTGAAGGTCGGGCACGCTGGCCCGGGGCACCAGGGTGATCTGCGTGGTGCGCGGCTGTCCGTCCCGCGTGAATCCCAGCGTGATGGTGTCGCCCACCCGCGCGCGGCGGATGGCGGTGATGACCTGATCGGCGTCCCCGGTGCGCTGGCCGTTCACGCTGGTGATCACGTCGCCCAGGCCGGTCAGGGTGCCGTCCCGGTCGAAGGTGCTGCCCCGCAACCCGGCCTTCTCGGCGGGGCTGCTGCGGGCAATGCCGCTCACGACTGCGCCGCCCACCCGGCCACTGTGCACGGGGTCCAGGATCAGGCCCACGACGGGAACGTCGCGTTTCTCTCCGGCGCGCAGGGCCGTGATCAGGTCGCTGCCCTCCTCGACCGGCACGGCGTAACTGCGGCGCGTCTGACCGCTGCCGTCCAGGCTGATGTAACTGACCACGCCGATCACCTGCCCGGTCGGGTCGAGGATCGGGCCGCCGCTGTCGCCGGGCGAGAGGGGCGCGTTCATTTCCAGGGTGCCCTGCGGGAAGTCCGCGCGGCCCGCCTGGGCGTTCAGGCCCAGCAGGGTGCCCTGGCGGGGTTGCAGGTAATCGCCGCCGCTGTTCCCGATCGCCAGGACCGCCTCGCCCACGCGGGGCGCGCGCGGCGCGAGCGGCAGGAACGGGAACCCGCCGTCCGGGGCGCGGGTCACCTGGAGGAGCGCCACGTCCGCCTGCGCGTCGAAGGCGGTCACGGTGGCCGGGTACGTCTTGCCGCTCAGGGTACTGATCTGGAACAACCGCCCGCCGCTGACCACGTGGTACGCCGTGAGCACCAGCCCGTCCTGGCTGATGAAGAAGCCGGTGCCCAGGCCCGCGTTGCGGGTGTCGGGGTTCAGGCTCTCCACGCGCACCGTGGCCGGGCGTGAGGCCGTGAACACCTCGCGCGTCTGTGCGCTCAGTTGGTTGGGCAGCGCGGGGGGTTGCGCCTGCGGGGCCGGACCCACCTGGAAGGAGGGCTGGCCGAACGGCAGCTTCGCGTCTGGCAGCAGGTAGGCGGCCAGCGCGAGGATCAACAGAACCGGAAGCCAGGGCGAGGCGCGCACGCCGCCAGTGTAGAGCGGCCGCGCTGCCCGGACGGTGGCCGAAGGAACCGAAGGCGGCCGGACACACGCCCCGACAATCTTGCTTGACAAGATACCGGCCCCTCATTACCTTGCAGAGCAAGACACTGCCCGGAGGCACACCCATGAACCCACTCAAATCCGGCACGCTCGACCTCGCCCTGCTCGCCGCCCTTCAGGACCAGCCCCGCTACGGCCTGGACATCCTGAAGCACGTCAACGACCGCAGCGGCGGCCTGTTCGACCTGCGCGAGGGCAGCCTCTACCCCGCCCTGCACCGCCTCGTGAAAGCCGGGTGGATCGAGAGCGACTGGCAACCCAGCGACCGGGGAGGCGCGCCCCGCAAGGTCTACCAGCTCACCGACGACGGCCGCGAGGCCCTGCACACCAAACGCCAGGAATGGCAGACGCTGCGCGGCGCGCTGGACGCCCTGCTGACCCGCGCCCTGCCCCGGCGGTCTGCATGACCCGCCGCCTGCCCCGCCCGCGCCGCCCCCTGAGCGCCGACGCCTACATCCACCGCGCCACGCGCGGCCTGCCCAGAGCCGAACGTCTGGACGCCGCCGCCGAACTCCGCGCGCACCTGACCGAACGGATGCAGGAGCATCAGGCGCACGGCTTCTCGCCCGAGGAAGCCGAGTACCTCGCCGTGCGCGGCATGGGCGACCCACACCCCGTCAACCGGGGCCTGCTGGGACACGCCTTCACGCACCGCGCCGGGTGGCTCACGCTGGCGGCCCTCCTCATGGGCGGCCTGGGCTGGACCGCGTACCGCGAGTGGCTTCCCCCGCGTGAAGGCGCGCAGTTCGGCCCCATGAACCAGCAGGACGTGAACGCCCTGTTCAGTGACAAGGACGCCCCGCGCGGCACGTACCAGGGCGTGACCCTCACCTACCCACGCGGCACGAAAGCCGTGCTGTACGTGACCGTCAGCAGCACTGAAGATAAGTACCGTCCAGAACAGGTCAGTCTGTCCACGAAGAACCTCGTGCAAGACGAGGAGCAGAACTTCACGGGCCGCATTCCCGGCAGTTACCGGTATCAGGAACGCGTCCTGCTGAGCACGTGGCGCATGACCTGTGGCGGTCAGGAACGCAGCGGCATCTACAAGACCGGGTACGGGTTGCCCTCACCCTTCGAGAACTCGGGCATGAGTGGCTACAGCGGGCCGGGCGGCATGATCGTCGGAGCGTGCGCGAATCCCAGTGTGCGCCTGCATGTGGTCAAAGACCGGCTGAGCACGCAACCGCCGACCACCGTTTCCAGGGTCGTGCCACCGGACGGCGAGAACGGCATCATGACGGCCCACCGGCCCCTCCAGCTCAACGAGTGGAGTGTCCTGTACCGGCTGCGTGTGGACCCAGAACGTGACAGCGCCTGGTTTGGCGGAACATCCACCGAACCGAAGAGGGCGCAGCCACGCGGGATGTACGTGGCAGTCATGCCACTGGATCACGTGCCCAATAACGCGGATGGGTACAGCTGGGGCGGGATGATGGTCGGCTTCAAGGGGGAGCAACCCATCCCCCTGCCGCCATTGGTCACGGATCAGCCGGGCGGGTGATGCTCTAGGCTGCCTTTCATGCGTTTCTGGTTACTCAAGTCCGAGCCGGATGTGTTCGGTTTTCCTGATCTGGTGCGGGTGCGGCGCGAGCCGTGGAATGGCGTGCGGAACTATCAGGCGCGGAATTTCCTGCGGGAGATGCGTGACGGCGACCTGTGCCTGTTCTACCACTCGAACGCGCGGCCGCCGGGGGTGGTGGGCGTGGCGCGGGTCTGCCGGGAGGCGTACGCGGATGATCTTCAGTTCGATCCGGCAAGTGCGTACTTCGATCCGAAGTCGGGTGTGGACGCGCCGCGCTGGAGCATGGTGGATGTGGAGCCGGTGGTGGCGTTTCCGGGTGTGGTGCCGCTGGACGCGCTGCGGAGCATGCCGGAGTGGGAGGGGTCGCCGCTGACGGGCCGGGGGTCGCGTCTGAGTGTGGTGCCGGTGGAGGCCGGGGCGTTCTGGGCGACGCTGGACGCGGCCGGGCTGGGGTTTGAGGATCTGGCTGGCCTGTCGTGACGGCGGGGGGCTGACCGGACCGGGCGGACGTTGGGTGGTTTTTCACAGCGGCCCGCCGGTGTGTGACCTTAACGTCAGGTGAAGAAAAGGAGAATGCCTGCATGGAACTGTTACTGGCTGGTCTGGTGATCGTGGTGTCTCTGCTGCTGGCCGCGTGGCAGGAGCGTCCCGTCTCGCGCGGCCGCAGCAAACGCTGAGGCGACTGCGCGGCGCTCACTGGCACCGGGTGAACTTCGTGAACCGAGTCCCAGTTCAGGCGGCGGGCCGGTCACGGTTTCTATACTGAATGCAGATGTCGTCTCCTCTGTGGCCCGGTCAGCAGCATTCTCTCGGTTCCCGCGTGGCGGGCTGGTTGCTGCGTGCGGCCGGCTGGACGCCGCTGCTGCCCCCGCCGCCCGGCCCGAAGTTCATCGCGGCGGCCGCGCCGCACACCAGTAACGCGGATTTCTGGCCGGGCCTGTTCTGGAAGTGGTCGACCCGCATTCCGCTGCATTTCGTGGCGAAACGCGAACTGTTCCGTTTTCCGGTGGGGGTGTTCATGCGGGCCGTGGGCGGCATGCCGCTGGACCGCCGCCGCGCCGGGGGGAACTTCGTGGACGCCGTGGTCAGCGTGATCGACCGTGAACGCGAGATCATCATGCTGGTCGCGCCGGAAGGCACCCGCAGCGCCGGGCAGTACTGGAAGACCGGGTTCTACTACATGGCGCTTCAGGCCAGTATTCCCATCGGCGTGACGGTCGTGGACTGGCCGCGCCGGCGGATCGGTGTGATCGGGTATGTGACGCCCACCGGGAACATCGAGGCGGACTTCGCGCAGATCCGCGCGCTGCTCAGCGGCGTGCGTGGACGCAGACCCGAGAACGAGATCGAGGCCTACCCGCGTCCCGCTGACCTGAGCGGCAGCGAACGGCCGGGCCGCGCGCCCCTCTGACCTGGGGTGACGTTCAGGGTTCCCGGGTGGGGTCGGTGGGGCCAGCGTCGTCGCGGTCTTTCAGGCCCCGGATTTCCTCGATGAAGCGTTCCAGGCTGTCGAAGTCGCGGTACACCGACGCGAAACGGATGTACGCCACGTCGTCCAGGGGGCGCAGGAAGGTCATGGCGCGGCGGCCGATCTCGGTGGCGGGAATCTCGGCGGCCTGCACTTCGTCCTCGAAGGAGTACGCGAAGGCGCGCAGCGCGGCCGGATCGACCGGGCGTTTCTCACTGGCGAGCGTCAGGCCGCGCAGCAGCTTGTCGGGGTTGAACGCCTCGCGCGGGCCGCTGCGTTTAACGACCATCAGCGGTTCGAGTTGCGCGCGTTCGTAGGTCGTGAAACGCCGCGTGCAGTTCAGGCACTCGCGGCGGCGGCGGATGCTGGCCCCGTCGTCGCTGGGCCGGGAGTTCACGACCTTGCTGTCGGGCGCCGAGCAGTACGGGCACCTCACGCGGACTCCGGTCGGGCGGCCCGGTTCACAGTGGGTAGGCGTCCAGCGCGCGGATTTTGGGGATGGCGGGCATGGGTACGTCCATGACGTTGCCGCGCAGGTGCTTCATGCCGGGCGCGGCCAGGGCCAGCACGGCGTTCGCGAGGGGGGCGTCCAGGGTGTCGTCGCCGCTGCTGGCGCGGCCGGGCAGCAGCAGGTTCAGGCGCAGGTCCTCGGTGTGGGCCTGCTCGACCAGTCCGCGCAGCGCGCCGCGTTGCGGGTTGACCTGCAGGCCGCGCTCGTCGAGGTGCGGGCCGATGATGGTCAGCCACGTGCCGGGCAGGCGGCGGCGCACGATCTGCGTGATGCCGACGGTGCTCTTGAGGTTGCAGTTGAACAGGTCCATCCATTCGTTCTCGCTGAGCGACGTGAATTCGCTGTGCGAGCGTTTGTCGGCCAGGTGCACGATGCCGTGCAGCGCCCCGAAGATTTCCAGGATGCGGTTCTGCGCGCTGAGCCAGTCGAGGGGCACGCCCACGTCGGCCTTGATGGGGATGGCGTGCCCGCCCGTGTGCTCCAGGTGGCTGGCGGCGGTGGCGAGGGTGTCGCTGTTCGCTCCGATCAGGACGACGCTGGCTCCGGCGCTGGCCAGCGCGGCGCTGATGGTGCGGCCGTACCCCTGGTCGGCGCCGGTCACGGCGATCACCTGACCGGCCAGGACTTCGCTCAGGTGGCCCTGGCGGGGGGGCCTCAGGTTGAACTGCTGCGTCATGCGCCCAGCATAGCGGAGTGCAGGCGGCAGGAAGGGGTGTCAGCCGGTCTGCGGGAGGCGTTTCAGGGCGTTCAGGGGCGGGTCGCTGGCGCGGTGGCCCAGGTTGCAGGCGTGGCACCAGTACGCCTGGTCGCCGTCGCGCAGGTCGTGCAGGGTCAGGGGCTGGTGGCAGTGGGGGCAGACGTGGATGTACCCGCGTCCGCTGGACGGCAACGGATCGGCCTCCTTACGTAACAGACGCTTCATATTCTGATGATAACAGAGTGCGCGCGGGTGTCAAACGCACCCCGGAACCACCCGCCCCACCCACGGCGGCGCCTCACAGCAGCGGGCGACCTCCGCAGAAGGACGCCGCCCATGCTCACCTGCCGGAAGCCGCCTACAGGTCCGGTTCGTCCGTGAACTCCGGCTCCTGACCCCGCGCGCCCGGCAACGGATCACCGACCCGGCGCCGCTTACGCAGCATCGCCGGTTCCTTATCCAGATTGAACACGAAATGCCGGGGCCGACGCTCACGCAACCACGTCTCCAGCGCCACCAGACGCGGCCGGAAGCGGATGAACTCCCGCAACTGCCGGATCGGCACGAAGCGCGCCTCCTGCACGTCCCGGTCCGGGTCACGCGGCTCCAGCTTCCCGCCCACCTCGCGGCCCGTGTAGAAGAACTGCAGGTGATGCCCCCACGTCACCGCCTGAAACTCCACGATGAACGCCAGATCCCGCAACTCCACGACCAGCCCCGTCTCCTCGAAGGTCTCGCGGCGCGCGCCGTCCTGCACCAGCTCACCGGACTCCAGGCCGCCCTTGGGCAGCGACCAGCGGCCCCGCTCGCGCACCAGCAGAATCTCGTCGCCGCGCAGCACGATGCACCCCACCCCGATGCGCGGGTCCGCCAGCGGCCGCTTCTGCCCGCGCTTGCTCGGCGCGGCCGGCGTGGGCACCGCCGTCGTGTTCGTCACCTGACCCGGCCGGGGCTGCGCGGGCGAACTCCCGCCCCGCCGCCGCCTGCGCCTGCGCTGCCCGCCCGCCTGACCTGCCGCCTTCGCCTGATCCTCCGCCATTACACTCCCTCCGGCGCAAGATCATTGAACCGTACGTGCGAACTGTGAAACTGCAACTTCACCGTGCCGACCGGCCCGTTACGCTGCTTCCCGATGATGATTTCCGCGATGCCCTGCTGATCCGTCTCCTTGTTGTAGTACTCGTCACGGTAGATGAACATCACGATATCCGCGTCCTGCTCGATCGCCCCCGACTCACGCAGGTCCGACAGCATCGGCCGGTGATTCGGACGCTGCTCGACCGCGCGCGACAGCTGCGACAACACGATGATCGGCACCTCCATCTCACGCGCCAGACCCTTCAGACCACGCGAAATCGTACTGATCTCCTGCTGCCGGTTATCACTGCCGCCACTGCTCTTACCGCCCGACATCAGCTGCAGGTAATCGATCACCACCAGCCCCAGCTGCCCGTGCTGCGCCGCGATCCGGCGCAATTTGCTGCGCAGACCGTTCAACGTCAGATCCGCCTCGTCGTCAATGATCATCGGCGCGTCCGCCAGACGACCCGCCGCGTGCGCCAACCGCTCGAAATCACGCTCGTTCAGCTGCCCACTCCGGATGCGGTTCATGTCCACCCGCGCCTCACTGCACAGCATGCGCAGGGCCAGCTGCACCGCCGGCATCTCCAGACTGAACACCGCGACCGCCTTCTCGCCACGCAACGCCACGTTCTGCGCGATGGACAGCGCGAACGCCGTCTTCCCCATCGAGGGACGCGCCGCCAGCACGTTCAGGCTGCCCTTCTGCAATCCGCTGATCTGCTCGTCCAGGTCACGGAAACCGCTGCTCACGCCGTCGGGGATGCCCTTGTTCTGGTGGAGCAGCGTGATGTACTCGAAGGTCTCGGTGACGACCTCGTTCATCGCCTGGTACGCCTCGCCTTTCTTCTTCTGCTCGGCCACCTCGAAGATCATCTTCTCGGCGCGGTCCAGCAGGTCCTCCAGCGGCAACTGTCCCTCGTACGCCAGCTGCATCGCCTTCCCGGACGCACTGATCAGGGCGCGCAGCGTGTGTTTCTCCTGCACGATGCGCGCGTAATGCTCCGCGTACGCGGCGGTGGGCACCTGATCCGACAGGCCGATCAGGTACGTCAGGCCGCCCACCTCGTCCAGTTGCCCCTTCACGCGCAGGTCCTCGCTGAGCGTCACGAGGTCCACCGGCTCACCCCGCTCCTGCAGGGTGCGCATGGCCGTGAAGATCTTGCGGTGCCCCTCGCGGTAGAACATCTCCGGAGCGACCGAATCCCCCAGCTGATTCAAAGTGTCGTTATCGAGCAGAATGCTGCCCAGCACGCTGATTTCAGCGTCGTTACTGTGCGGCGGAACGCGCGGCGTGAGTTCCAAGACAAGCCTCTCTTCCGGCACACGGCGCGCGCCACGGCCCCAAGGGAACCCAGCGCCGCGCACGCGACCACAAATTCAAATAAGTGTGGGGACACCAGGGTCCCATTCGCCAGGGTCACAAACCCGCCCCGGCTGAACTGCCCAGCAGCATAGCACCCCACACACCCTGAAGCCGCCTCTCACAGACTCTTACAGAGCAGCAAGCAAGTTCAAAACAACCCGAAAACCATTCCCGGATCACGAAAAACCCAGGAATGCCTGCCCGGCGAGCACTGTTCCCACACTCGCAATTCAGTAAGACTCCTGTGAGAAACCCAACCGTACTCTGAACACAGCAAGGACGGGAGACACCCGCACCTGCCAAAGCCATACGCAGGCAGGACTGGACCATACATACCTTATCCGGACCCGCCGCACCCAGGAGAACAGCATGAAGAACAACACCCAGGGCTTCACCCTCATCGAGCTGCTCATCGTCATCGCCATCATCGGCATTCTGGCCGCCGTCCTGATCCCCAACCTGCTCAGCGCCCGCACCAAAGCCAACGAGAGCGCCGCCCAGAGCTTCGTGCGTAACACCCTGACTGCGGTGGAGACGAGCCGTGACAGTGTCAGTGGAAAACTTGATAACACGAAGACGGACTGTGCTGTCCTGCAAGGCAAGGCAACGACTGACCTGCCGGCTGGCGTGACGAGTTGCTCCGTCATCTATGGCACCAAAGACAACTACGGTGTGACCCTGAAGATGCAGGACAACAAGACCTTCTTCAACTATGATGGCGAATCGATCAAGAAAGGCGCCGCTGCCATCGCTGCGACTGACCTGAAATAATCCCACCAACATTCCTCTCTCGATGGCTGCCTAGTTGTTGAGAGAGGAATGTTTGCGAAACGCCTGAAGGATCCATCATGAAAAACAACACCCAGGGTTTCACCCTCATTGAGCTGCTCATCGTCATCGCCATTATCGGTATCCTCGCCGCTGTCCTGATTCCCAACCTGCTCAGCGCCCGCACCAAGGCTAACGAGAGCGCCGCCCAGAGCTTCATCCGCAACACCATCACTGCAGTGGAAACCAACCGCGACAGCGTGACCGGCAAGATCACAGACGGTGGTTACGGTACGGGCGCCGATGCTACAGCGAAAGCTGCTACTTCTGCCGCTCTCAAATCCGCCACGCAGCCCTGCCAAACCGCACAGGGTAAGAAAGCAGCAGACCTCCCGGCCGGCGTGACCAGCTGCACGATTACGGTTGGCGCTGCCGACGATTACACCATCGGGCTTGTCATGGACAGTGGCAGTGAGTTCGCTTACGATGGCTCTAAGGTCAGCAAAACCAAGTAATATTCCCGCGTTACCAGAAGACCGCCCGGTTGGGCGGTTTTTCTATAGGAGCTCCAGTGTCTTATCAGCAGGGTTTCACCCTTATAGAATTGCTGATCGTCATTGCCATCATCGGTGTGCTGGCGGCTGTGCTCGTGCCTAACGCGCTGGCTGCGCGGAACAAGGGGCATGATGGCGTGACCGGAAGTTACGGCAAGCACATGCTGGGGTACGCCACCTCCTGGCTGACGAACGACCCGTCGAACAAGACGGCGGACCTTCCAGCCGATTGTGCGGATGCTCTGTACGTTCAGGAGGGTGCCTCAGCCACTTGGCCTCAGTCGGTGGTGACCTGCGAGGTCCTTCAGGTCGGCACTGACGGTTACGCCGTGAAGGTCAAATCGCTTTCTGGGCGTGAGTTCACGTTCAGCAATTGACGGCCTTCTTATCCTTTCGTGCGTCCCGTTCGGGGCGCTTTTTCTTTATGCTACCCGGCATGTCTGCTGCCCTCTCTGCCCTGAAAGAATGGGACACTCAGTCCCGCCTCCTGACCCAAGGCACTCTCTCTCTCCTGGTTCGGAAGGGTGGGATCATGGAGACGCATGATGGGTTTGAGGTGGAGCACCGCTCGTTCCTGCTGTATCCGACGTTTCTGCACCAGAATCCGGTGGAGCTTCAGCCGCAGTACCAGTCGCTGTTGCGTGATGATCCGCAGCCGGGTGTGATCGGGTTTCCGGCGCTGGCGGAGGTGGTGGCGGTGCATAAGGTCGAGTCGCTGGAGCAGGCCCTCAGGTTGGAGTCTTTGCAGGCGTTGACGGGCGCGGCGATTGAGCGGCGCTTTCAGTACCGCAACCGTCCGTGGGTGCATGCGCTGTTGTTGCGGGTGCGGCCGCTGCTGGAGCCGCTGTCGCTGCCGGAGTCGGCGGGGATGCTGGGCTGCGTGAGCTGGGTGCCGCTGGAGGGCGTGACGGTGCGGGCCGGGGAGCCGGTGGTGCCGGAAGACGTGCTGGAAGCGCGGCAGCTGGAGTTGGAGCAGTTGCTGGCATGAGTGAAGGGGAGGCAGCGTGGCCTCCCCTCTCCTGTTTTGGGTGCGCTGTTACTGGGCGTCGAGGTCGTAGTTGTTCAGGAGGATGGTCTGCACGTTGCCCTGGCCGTCGGTGAGGTTCCAGCCGGTTTTCGTTCCGGCGAGGAACTGGTTGTCGCGCTGGGCGAGGATCAGGCGTTTGCCGTTGTCTTTGCTCAGGACGGTGTCTCCGGCGTCGTAGCGGCTGTTGTTGTTGGCGTCGCGGAAGGCGACGACGCGGTAGTAGCCGTAGGGGACGTTGGTGGGGAGGTCCAGGGAGTAGCCGCCGGTCAGGAACCGGTCGATGATCTGGCCCTGGGTGCCGTCGGAGGTGTACTGACCGTTGTTGTAGCCGACGATGGCGAGGCGGATGTTCTGTTCGGCGGCGAAGCCGCGCAGCTGTCCGGTGACGTCCTTGCGGACGGGGTTCCCGGCGAGGGTGCAGGCGTTGAGGGTGAGGGTGCCGAGGGCGGCGATGGCGATCAGGTGGGCGGAGCGGTTCATGGGGGCCTCCGGGGTGGGTGGTGGGCGTGTCCTGGTGTGTTTCCTAGTGTGTTCACGGTACGCGGGAAGGTCGGGGCGGCGACAGACCGTCTTTCTTGCCATGTTTCTCATGCGGGGTGGGGTGGGGCGCGCGGGGCCTATACTCGCGGGCATGCAGAGGCAGCCATTTACGGCGTTGGCCGCCGTGTACGACGCGATCATGGCGGATGTGGAGTACGACCACTGGGCGGACTTCGTGCTGACGTTCGCGCGGGACGGTGGCCTGGATGGGTCGGGGGGCGCGCTGGACCTGGCGTGCGGCACGGGTGGGTTCACGCGGGAGTTACGCGCGGCGGGTCTGGATGTGACGGGCCTGGATTTCAGTGAGGAGATGCTGCGCGAGGCCCGCGCGCGGTTGCCGGGCGTGCCGTTCGTGCAGGGTGACCTGCGGTCGTTCGCGCTGCCGGAACGGTTCTCGCTGGTGACGTGCGTGTTCGACAGTTTGAACAACCTGCTGACGCCGGAGGATCTGGGTGCGGCGCTGGGGCGGGCGCGGGCGCACCTGCGGCCCGGCGGGTTGTTCGCGTTCGACGTGAACACGCGCGTGGGCGTGCGGGAGTTGTGGGAGGGGGACGCGATCGAGGGTCTGGCGCCCATGGCGGACGGCGGCGAGGTGCATTACCACTGGTCTCATCATCATGATGCGGAGGCGGATCTGGGGGTGGTGCAGGCGTTCTGCCGGGTGGGTGAACTGGAGTTCGTGGAGACGCACCGGGAGCGCGGGTACGACCCGGCGGACCTGGAACCGCTGCTGGCGGGGGCGGGGTTCGCGCGGTGGGAGATCGTGGAGTACCCGGATTACGCGCCGCCGGAACCGGACGCGCCGCGCGTGTGGGTGTTCGCCTGGGCGGGGAACGAGTGAGCGTGCCGGGACTGTCAGCACAGGGCCTGCCTATGCTGGGCCTGCCGGTGCTGGGCGCGGGCGGCTGGGGTACGGCGCTGGCGGTGAACGCGGCGCGCAACGGCCCGGTGACCCTGTGGGCGCGGCGGGAGGCGTTCGCGGCCGAACTGGACCGCGAGCGGGTGAACGCGGAGTACCTGCCGGGCGTGACGCTGCCCGCGAACCTGCGGGTCACGCCGGACCTCGCGGGGGCGGTGGCGGGAGCAGGGTTCGCGCTGGTGGTCGTGCCGAGCGTGGGCGTGCCGGACCTGCTGGCCGGGCTGCCGCGCGGGCTGGGCGTGGTGCTGTGCGCCAAGGGCCTGGGACCGGACGGGGGGCAGTTGACGGTCCTGGCACGCCGCCTGGGCTTCGGGCGGGTGGCGGTCCTGAGCGGCCCGAATCACGCCGAGGAGGTCGGGCGGGGCCTGCCGGCCGCGACGGTCGTCGCCAGCCGGGACGCGGCGTTCGCGCAGGAGGTGCAGGCGGCCCTGATGACCCCGGCGCTGCGGGTGTACACCAGTCCCGACGAGACGGGCGTGGAACTGGGCGGCGTGCTGAAGAACGTGGTGGCGCTCGCGGCGGGCATGGTGGACGGCCTGCGGCTGGGTGACAACGCCAAGGCGGCGCTGATCACGCGCGGTCTGCGCGAGATGGACCGGTACCTGCGCGCCGTGGGCGGCCAGGAGGACACGGTGTACGGCCTGAGCGGTCTGGGTGATCTGGTGACCACGGCCACCAGTCGCCACAGCCGGAACCGCGCGGCGGGTGAGGCGATCGCGCTGGGCGAGCATCCCGGTCAGGGGGGGAAGGTCGTGGAGGGGCTGCGCACGGCGGGCCTGCTGGACGCCTGGGCGCAGGCGCAGGGGGTGGACCTGCCGATCGTGCGGGCGGTCGCGCAGGTCGCGGCGGGCGCGTGGACACCGCAGGCGGCGCTGGCGGAACTGATGACGCGCGACGCGAAACCCGAACACCTCGACTGAGCCTGCCCACTTCTCCCCGGCGGCACGGTCGGGGGGGTGTTTTCCTGCGTCCCACAGGGGCTTTAGCGGGGCTTCATGCAGCCTTTTTCGCAGCATCTTGTACCTCAAATCGAATGCACGTACAAGTGCTTGTACGTCCTGCGGGCGGGTGGTACAGTCAGCCATCTCAGGAACGGCCCACTTCACCGGCCACCACAGCAGCCCAACCCCACGGCCCCCACCGGGTCGGCGGCGGTTTCATGCTGTGATTCCCCCACCCCACACCCGCAAGGAGAACCACCGTGACCACCCTCAGCGCCCAGCCCCTGACCAACTTCGACGACAACGCCCACCACATCGCCCGGCGGCAGTACCTGCAGAGCGGTGACGGCGACCTGAGCGGCATGTTCCGCCGCATCGCCACCTGGGTCGCCGGGGCCGAAACCGAGAGCACGCGGGACCACTGGGCGCAGAAGTACTACGACCTGATGGCCGAGAAGAAATTCTGCCCCGGCGGCCGCGTCCTGGCCGGGGCCGGAACCTCGCACGGCAACGTCCTGAACTGCTTCGTGCAGGGCGCCACCGAACACGACCCCAGCACCTTCGAGGGCGTCATGGAAGTCGCCAGGAAACTCGCTCTGGTCACCAAGGTCGGCGGCGGGAACGGCGTGAACCTCGACGTGTACACCCCCCGCGCGCAGGGCAGCCGCCCCGACGCCGGCGTGCGCGGCTGGGCGTACATGAGCGCCGCCCACCCCGACGTGACCGACTTCATCGAGGGCCTCATGCGGCCCCCCACGCAACCCGACGGTGACAAGCAACCCGTCGCCGTGCGCAACTGGACGCGCGTGGTGTACGGACAGGTCATCAACCCCGAACTGGTCGCCCTGGCCCGCGCCAACGGCGTCGCCGTCGTGAAAGCCATGCCTGAAGGCGTGCAGGCCGTCCCGGACGACATGGGCGGCATCATCGACGCGGCCCGCAAGATCGCCGACGACGGCAAACTCGGCCTGGAACCCCGCATCGACCTGAGCAGCATGCGACCCGAAGGTGCGCCCATCAAGGGCTCGGGCGGCACCAGCAGCGGCCCCGTCAGCTTCCTGCTCGAAATCTTCGACAACTTCCTGGAATGGGCCAACCTCGGCGCGGAACAGAGCGGCCCCATCAACACCCTGCGCTTCGTGTACGCCCCCGTCCTGCGCGTCGTCCGTCAGGGCGGCACCCGGCGCGGCGCGGGCATGGCCACCATCAGCATCGAGCACCCGGACGTCCTGGACTTCCTGACCGCCAAGGACCTCGACCGCGAGGCCGCCGAGGGTGACATCAGCACCTTCAACATCAGCATCCTCGTCACCGAGAAATTCTGGGACGCCCTGCAACGCGACGCCCTCTGGCACGTCGGCGTGCAGGACGTGCCCGGCAAGTACGCCCTGCACCCCCAGGCAGAACCCTACACCGGCACGCTCCCCACTCTCCCCGACCGCCCGGAAGACGGCGCGCGCGGCGTGCCCACGTACACCACCGCCAGCAACGGCAAGATCGACCCGACCGACACCCGCCCCGGCATCCCCGCCCGGTGGCTGTGGGACCAGATCGCCCAGCACGCCTGGAGCACCGGCGAGCCGGGGCTGATCTTCGTGGACCGCATCAACCAGTACAGCGCCCTGAAGAACCTCGGCAAACGCTACGAGATCCGCTCCACCAACCCCTGCGTGACGGCCGACACGTGGGTCAGCACGGCCATGGGCGCGCGGCAGGTGCAGCACCTGATCGGCAAGGACTTCTGCGCCACGGTCAACGGCGAGACCTTCGACGCGCGGGGCGGCTTCTGGCTGACGGGCGTGAAACCCGTCCTGAAAGTCACCACCCGGCGCGGGTACGAACTGCGCCTGACGGACAACCACCAGCTGCTGAAAGTCGTGCGGCAGACCCGGGACACCCAGGAAACGCAGTGGGTGGAAACCGGCACCCTGAACGCCGGAGACCGCATCATGCTCAACGACCACCGCGACGTGACCCCCTGGGCCGGGGCCGGTAACCGCAGCGAGGGCTGGCTGCTGGGCAGCCTGATCGGCGACGGCACGTTCATCACGGACAAGGCCCGCCCGATGGCCGCGCTGGGCTTCTGGGGCGAGGAACGCCACGCCCTGGCCGACGCCGCACAGGGCGCCCTGAGCCGCATGGGCGCCGTCAAGAAACTCTGGCGCAGCGACGACGAACAGCGCGCCCGCATCCGCCTGAACAGCGAGGCGCTGGCAGAACTGGCCGCGAAGTACGGCGTCACGCACGGGCACAAGACCCTGACCGACCAGATCGAACAGGGCGGCTTCGAGTTCTACCGGGGCGTGCTGCAGGGCCTGTTCGACGCAGACGGCAGCGTGCAGGGCACCCAGGCCAAGGGCGTCAGCGTGCGCCTCGCGCAGTCCGACCTGACCCTCCTGAAACGCGCCCAGCGCATGCTGGCCCGCCTGGGCATCCTGAGCAGCCTCCACACCGAACGCCGTCCCGCCGGAACGCACACCCTGCCCGACGGGAAAGGCGGCGCCGCCCAGTACGCCATCCAGGCGCAGCACGAACTGATCGTCAGCGGCAGCAACCTGCACACCTTCGCGCAACTGGTGAACTTCCGGGACGCCCGCAAGGCCGCCCAGCTGAACGACCGACTGGCCGCGTACACCCGCGACCTGAACCGCGAACGCTTCAGCGACGAGATCGTCAGCATCCAGCCCGACGGTGAAGAAGCCGTGTACGACGTCACCGTGGAAGGCGTTCACGCCTTCGACGCGAACGGCATCCTGGCCCACAACTGCGGCGAGATCCCCCTGACCGTCGGTGAGCCCTGCGACCTGGGCGCCATCAACCTCGCCGCGTACGTCAGGGACAGCCGCTTCGACGAGACCGCCTTCCGCGCCGACGTGCGCACCACCGTCCGCTTCCTGGACGACGTGCTGGACGTGAACGTGTTCGCCCTGGAAGACAACCGCGTGGCCAGTAGCGAGTTGCGCCGCCTGGGCCTGGGCGTCATGGGCCTCGCGGACGCCCTGATCAAACTGGGCCTGCGGTACGACAGCGACACCGGCCGCCGCGTCATCTACGACATCATGAGCGCCCTGCGGGAAGAAGCCATCGCCGAGAGCGAGAACCTCGGGCAGGAACGCGGCGTGTACCCCGTGTACGAACGCCACGCCGACAAGGTCCCCCACGCCCCCCGCCGCAACGTCGCCGTGCTGACCGTCGCGCCCACCGGCACCACCAGCATGCTCATGGGCGTCTCCTCCGGCATCGAACCCGTGTTCAGCCCGTTCATCTGGCGCAAGATCGGCAGCGAATACCGCGCCCTCCTCGCCCCGCTGTTCGTCGAACTGCTCGAAACGTACCCCGCACCCGACGGCATGCAGGACCCCCACGGCAACTGGAACTGGGACAAGGTCACCGAGGCCGTCAGCGAGAACCACGGCAGCGTCGTCGGCCTGCCCTTCATCCCCGACGCGCTCCAGCAGGTGTTCGTCTGCGCGCACGACATCAAACCCGTCGATCACGTCCGCATGCAGGGCGTCGTGCAGTGCGCCTTCGACGCCGAAGGGTTCGCCGCGAACAGCCTCAGCAAGACCATCAACCTCCCCAACAACGCCACCGTCCAGGACGTGCAGGACGCCTACAGCGAGGCGTACCGCACCGGCTGCAAGGGCATCACCGTGTACCGCGACGGTTCCAGGCAGTTCCAGGTCCTGAGCACCAGCAAGAAAAAAGACAAGACCGAAGAACCCGCCGCCAGCACCGAAACGACCGCTGAAGCCACCCCCGCACCCACCCCGATTGCCGCCACGCCCGCCCCGGTCGCCGCTCCCGCCGCCGCGCAGGCCACCCAGCCCGCCCCCCGCGCCGTGTACCAGCGCCCCACCCGCCTCAGCGGCATCACCGACATGATCAAACTCACGGACCCCACCAGCGGCCACCGCCGCAGCTTCCTCGTCACGGTCAACCACCTCGACCGCAAACCCGTCGAGGTCATGGTCATCAGCGGCCGCGCCGGCGACGAAGCCAACGCCGACAGCGAAGCCCTCGGCCGCGTCGTCAGCATCGCCCTGCAACACGGCGTGCCCGCCCAGGCCATCATCAAAACCCTGCGCGGCATCAACGGCGGCCTGTACGGCAGCTACAACGGCCGCCTGGTGGGCAGCAAGGCCGACCTGATCGCCGTCGCCCTCGAAACCTTCCAGAAAGACATGGAAGCCGCCCAGCTCCCCCCCCTCGCCGGAGGCAGCACCGACGCCCCCGCACCCACCAGCGCCGCGCCCAGCGGCGTCAGCGTGGAAAGCATGGACGGCATGAGCCGCGACCGCTGCCCCGTCTGCGAGGAACGCGCCGTGATCCGCGAGGAAGGCTGCCTGAAATGCCAAGCCTGCGGCTACAGCAAATGCGGGTGAAGTAGAGAAATAGTTTAAATTTAGCTCGCTGGTCTGCTTGCCCTTCACCGGGCAGGCAGATTTTGCTTTAGCCATTGGACGCCGAGCACGGCGCTTCTGGGCAAAACCAGTGGGCCCCCATCTGGCGGAACCACACTGCATTTACCACCTACACGCAAGCGAGGTTGAGTCTCGCCCCCGTTGTGGGAGGCGCTACCTTCCAGGTATGACTCCTTTCCGGTTGCTTGGTGGGTTGCTGCTGTCCCTTGTTCTGTCCACGGGTGCGGCGCAGACAGTGGCGGACGTGCAGAAGCTGCCGCTGGTGCATGATCCGCTGGTCAAGACGCCCAGCGCGGCACTGGGCGCCGCCGACCAGCAGGCCGTGACCACCCTGGCCCGCACGCTGAACGCCCGGCCCGAAGTTCAGGGCCTGAAGCAGAAGTGGCCGTACAGCACCGGCGCGCAACCGAAGAACGTTCTCTTCACGATAACCGCCCCGTTCCGGTCAAGCACCCCCGAGCGGCTGACGGTGTTCAACATCTACGAGGCCGAGCCGCCTGTGCTGC
This sequence comes from Deinococcus seoulensis, assembly GCF_014648115.1. Taxonomy (NCBI): domain Bacteria; kingdom Thermotogati; phylum Deinococcota; class Deinococci; order Deinococcales; family Deinococcaceae; genus Deinococcus; species Deinococcus seoulensis. The sequence continues at coordinate 3,023 of NZ_BMQM01000034.1, read as the reverse complement.
TGTTCGTCCTGAGCGGCGCGAAGGGCCTGACGGCTGATCTTGTGGAACCCACCATCAACATGAACATCTGCGGGGTGCAGCAGGGCTACACACTGCGGGACGTGGATCAGAACGGTCTGCGCGAGGTGGCGTTCACGGTCGGTTGTGGAGATGGGCCGGGCGGCGGTCGGGAACTCAACATCTTCCGGTATGGGCAGGATCGCTGGGCTTTCTGGCATTCCTTTCCGGTCGAGTCGTACTTCGGGGCCGAGCCGACAGCCTTTGAGGAGCGAGTAAAAATCTATGTGCAGAAGGGCAAGGTGCCGCAGTTCTACGGTGTCCTGAACCGAAAGGAGTGGGACATCAATGCCACGTTCCAGCGGAGCGCTGTTCCCACCGTGACGGTCGGGGTCGTCAGGTACGCGCCCACCAGTGCAGATACGACGTGGCGGGTGCGTCACCTGTTCTAGCCGCAATAAAGCGCACGCTCTTGCGGGGGCGGGGCGGGTACGCTACCCCTATGCCCCTCTCTGACTATGCGCGGCCCTCCCCTGCCCGGATTCGTCTGTTCCTGTCGCTGCTGCTGATGCTGGTGCTGACGGCGGTGTTCGGGCGGCGGCGTCCGGGGGAACTGGGCACGCGCGAGAGCCTGCGCCGCAGTTCGTTCACGCGCGTGATGTTCATGGATATCGGGGCGCTCAGCACGCTGGGGGCGCTGTACCTGCTGGTGAATGGCCGGACGCCCGTGCGCGTCCCGGCGGCGGTGGCGAGTCTGTTCGTGGGGAGTTTCGCGCTGCTGCCGGCGCTGGTGTTCGAGGACTGGGCGGCCCTGCGGGAGCAGGAGGAGCGGGCCGGGTGACGCGGCGCGGCCCGCCTGGGTGTTGAGGGGCGGGTGTTGACGGGCGGGTTCGTTCGGGTTTGTTCAAGGCGGCGGGGTGTGCCAGTGGGTACAGTTGCCGCATGACAGCCATGAGTTCCGGGGCGACTCCCGCAGCACCCGAGCGGCGGAGCGCGACCCTGATTTTCAATGCGGGGGCGGGCGGCAGTGAGCACTGCACGCCGGACGATCTGGTGGCGGCGCTGGAGGGGATCGGGTTCTCGCCGGTGTACCGCAGTACGGGTTGCGAGGATGACCTGGACGCGGCGCTCGCGGACGTGCGGGGCGCGGTGTTCGTGGCGGGCGGTGACGGGACGGTGCGGGCCGTGGCGGTGCGTCTTGCGGGGCGTGAGGGCGTGACGCTGGGCGTGATTCCCATGGGCACGGCGAACAACGTGGCCCGGACGCTGGGCGTGCAGGGCGAACCGCTGGACGTGATTGCCGGGTACGCGGGGGCGGGCGTGCGGCCGTTCGATCTGGGGCGCGTGACGGCCCCGTGGGGCGAGGATCTGTTCCTGGAGGCGTGCGGGTGCGGGGCGTTCGCGGACGTGCTGGCCGAGTACGATCCGGAGGGCGGCAAGAGTCCGTTGCGGGCGGTGCAGGCGCTCACGGCGACCCTGACGGAGTTCGATCCGCCGCCCGTGGCGTTGTGCGTGGATGGCGTGCCAGAGCCAGAGGTGCCGCTGGCGCTGCTGGAGGTCATGAACACGAACGCGACCGGGCCGAGGCTGCGGCTGGCGACGCACGCCGATCCGGGCGACGGCCGGCTGGACGTGGTGCGGATCGATGCGGGCGCGCGGGAGGGGCTGCTGGCGTACCTGGCGGCGCTGGCGCGTGATGAGTTCACGGACCTTGAGAGCGTACAGGTGGACCGGGCAGGCGTGGTCGAGATTCCGTACGTGGGGCAGGCATTCCACGTGGATGCGGAGGTGCGGCCGCCGGTGCAGGGCGCGTCGGGCCGGGTGCGGATCGAGGTGTGGGCGGGGGCGCTGTCCGTGCTGGTGCCCGGAGCGGGCGCGTGAGTGGGGGCCGGCCGAACAACGTGGTGTGGCGTGAGGGTGTGCAGGTCATGCGGATGGACCTGCACCTGCACACGGAAGTCAGTCATGACTGCCGCACGCCGCTGCGGGCCATTCCGGACTGGATGCTGCGAACAAACACGCGCGTGATTGCCGTGACGGATCACGACCAGCAGCGCGGCGGCCCGGAGTTGCAGGAAATGGTGCGGGACCTGGGATTGGATGACCGCCTGAGCGTCATCGCGGGTGAGGAGGTCACGACCAGCGAGGGCGAGTTGATCGGGTTGTTCCTCTCGGAGCGCATACCGCCGCAGCTGTCCCCGGAGGACACGGTGCGCGCCATTCGCGAGCAGGGCGGGCTGGTGCTGCTGCAACATGGCTTCGATCCGCTCAAACGGTACCGCCTGCGGCCCGAGGCGACCGAGCGGATCGCGCATGAGGTGGATATCGTCGAGACGTTCAACTCGCGCCTGTCCCGTCCGCACTGGAACCGCGTGGCAGCCACCTGGGCGCAGGAGCGGGGGCTGCCCATGTCGGGCGGCAGTGACGCGCACACCCTGCGGGACATCGGGGAAGCGTGGGTGGAAACCCCGTTCCGCCGCATCGAAACGCCCCAGCAGTTGCTGGACGCCCTGCGGGAGGGCACGGTAGGCGGGCAGTGGACCCACCCGGTGTACGCGTACGGACGCAAGCAGTGGCGGGTGCTGAATGGCCGCCTGCGCCGCGACGGGCCGCCCCGCTGACACGAGCCTGCGCGTGCGCGGCGTCGTTCGTGATCTATAATGCGCGGGTTCCTGGGAACGGTCCGCTTCTGGCACCGCGCCCTGGGCGGATGGGCCGGGATGGCGGAATGGTAGACGCATCCGACTTAAAATCGGCCGCTGCAAGGCGTGCGGGTTCAAGTCCCGCTCTCGGCACCACCCAGGCAGGACAAAGGATTCACAGTGAGGAGGAGGTCACCCCGGTATTCGGTGGTGACCTCCTCTGCTGTTGCTGTCTCTTGCATGTTGCATGTCGTGCCGCTAGCAGAAAGACAGCACAGGCAACGAGAAACCCCCCAGCACCAGTAAGGGTGTGGGGGGGATTGTGGAGCGGGAGACGAGATTCGAACTCGCGACATCTACCTTGGCAAGGTAGTGCTCTACCAG